>JAFTRQ010000134.1 GCA_017462125.1 Clostridia bacterium
ATTATTTATCGGAAGAAATTCTTCCACGAGCTACCGCTCGATGAGGGAGCGGTGTAATCAAGCCCACCGTAGGGCTCCCTGTTATCAAAGCCTATCGTGGGACAGTCGCTGTCACCCTCGAAGCAATGCTCGGTATCCACGTGATAGCAGACACCGTTGATCTGCTTGTACAGATGGGACATATTGGGATACTGTCCCGCCATATAGAAGCCGTTCTGCAAAAGCAACTGCCGGTACTGCTCGACGGCATTCTGTGCGGCGAAGCTTCCGCCTTTGAAATCTGCCGAGAAGCTGTAGCAGCCTACCTCATACTGCTCGATATGCAGATTTGAGCCGCCCAGCCGCCACATCGGGTACTGAGGAAGAATGGCGTTCCATTCTTCCTCAAAGGCTGCAGCTCTGTTTGCCGCCATTTGCTCCTCCTGTATCGCCTGCGGCAGCTTGGTTCCGCATGAGGCACAGAACTTTTCACCAAGCTTATTCTGCGTTCCGCAATTGGTACAGACCGCACCCTCCGCAAGTGTCTTTTCTGGGAGCTGTGTACCGCAGTCGGGGCAAAACTTTTTGTCTGCCTGACATACCTTTTCACATTTTGGACAGATCTTCATATTTTTACTTGCTTCGGTCGCATAAGCGGTCGCTTCGTTTGCAAGTCTGTTTGCGTGAGGCTCAACCGCTTTGTTTACCGCCTGTCCTACGGCGTTTCTTACGCCCTGACTGATTCCTCGTCTTATTGCTCTTTCTAAAAATCCCATAGTGTGTCCTCCTGTCGTTAAGATTTTTCTGCGGGGTATCGGGTTTCTTCATATCTATATATCATATCTTATCACCCCTTACCTCCGTTTTCTCGCTCGGGGAGTCCGTCTGCGTTCCGCTTCGGGCTACCTCCAATTTTCGTTTCTCACAAGTACAGATGCCGATGTACTTTTCTCTTTTGTCGAACAGCTTGCAGTTGAAGCACCATTTGTTATCTTGCTTTCCAGTTCGGATCGGCTCATAATACGGACAGCAGTCCTGATATGCCGTTGCAAAGGGATAACCTCTTGGTGTGTACTGCGGATGCTCTTCAAATATCGGATACAGTGGAGTTGGTTCCCATCCACTATATCTTTCTTCATCGTTGACGTAGCCGTAATAAATTTTGAAGACCACTCCTTCAATTTCGACTTCCTTGTAAAAAGTACCTTCCTTGATATTCTCCATTCGCCGTCCTCCTTTGCTTCAGACTGAAAAATCCTGAATATCGTTTTTTCTGATACTATTATGCAAGATTTTTTCGCCCAAAAGGGTAACTTTTCAGACCAAAAAAGTGGGGGATTTCGTCGTACTTTCAGACGAATGCGCCCAATTCCTCACGGGTAAATGCACCCGTTTTGTTCATGATTTCAAACACGGCTTTCTTGACGGTTTCGGTGGAAAGGTTCATCTGTTTGCCGATTTTTGAGTTGGTCAATCCGAAGGCTGCGAGACGAGCGATCTCACGTTCTCGGATCGTAAGTGCCTTTGAAACGCTCCTCGAAAGGAGCTGATTGTGAAGATTCGTCCAGCCTTCAAGCAGATCCTTGTGAAGCGCTTTATATTTTCTGCAAAGATAGGGATCAGCAAGCTCCAAGCGGTCATCGAGGAGGTAGTCGAGCTGCCGTCTATGCTCCGCTAAAATGCCGAGGAGCTTGTCGGGCAGAGCCAATTCAATGGCGCGGTCAATGTGTTCGATGGCACTCTGATCGTCGCCGCACTGATGGTA
>JAFTRQ010000135.1 GCA_017462125.1 Clostridia bacterium
GCGTTACGTCCAAAATACTTATCGAGCTTTTCTCTCTGTATCTTGACCGTTTCCTTTTGATTGGGCTTTTCTTCGGTCATAATATCGAAGATGGTGTCCATATCCAATTTGCCGTCTTGGCTGAGCCGCTTCAAACGAATGGCTTGGCTAAGGGATGGTTTGGCATCCTCGCTTTCGATGGTCGTCAGTAGGTCATACTGCTCTTGCTCCTGCAAATGCGAAAGCTCCACGGCGGGACGGAATGCAATGCGCCCTTCGTCCACCATATCGAGCAATTCAGGAATAAGCAGATTCAGACGGATATAGCGGAATACTTGGTCACGGCTCTCTCCCGCAGCGTTTCCAATCTCTGCCGCGCTGTCGATTGCCGACTTTGTTGCCATTGGCGACAAAGTAAGATCCGTGCGTTCTCCTTGTCTTTTCATCGCGTCCATCTTCATTTTGTAAGCCTTCGCTTTCTCACTCGGGAGAATATGCTCGCGGTGCAGGTTGGAATCCACCATTTCAAGAATGGCGTCCTCACGGCTAAGCTCTTTGACGATGGCGGGGATATCGGTAATGCCAAGCTTCTGACAAGCGAACAAGCGGCGGTGCCCTGATACGATCTCATAATCGCCGTTATCCAACGGGCGAACGGTGATAGGGGTGAGTATGCCTTGGGTATAAATGCTTTCCACAAGGCTCGCCATTTCTTCGTTGTCAACCACCTTGTAGGGATGCTCCTCAAAGGAACGGAGCGCGGTAATGGGTAATTCGGTTACTGTAATTTTCTCTTTGATTTCTGTCATTTAACGTCCTCCTTATTATTGATCTCGATCATCTTGGCTCTTGCCAAAGCTCTGCGTTCCTCGGTGTACGGCGCGGTGAGGCGGATGGAAAATCTCTCCTTATCAATCTCAAAGGAAAGGTATCCAAGCTCATCATCGTCGGTCAACCGGCAGAGGTTGGGAAACTTCGCAGCAAAGGCAATGAGCCGTTTCTTCAACGCTGTATTGTGTGTCCGTATCACTACGGGCGCAGGTGTTTCATCAAAATAGATTTCGGTTGTTTTTTCATTCTTTTTCTTATTTGTAATCATAAAGTCCTCCTATTTAGGTTAGATTTTTGAAGTAAGGCGTTTTTCGCTCAAAAAGGCGCGCTCAAGAATGTAGGAAAATGCGGATTTTTCAATAGAAAACGCATTTGTGGTGTAGGATACATTTTGAAATGTCAGAAATGGAAAAATGCCACTTTTCTTCGGTCAAGACCGTAAAACTGCTATTGTGGGCGGCTACAAAATTGCACGATCAAGACCGCTATTTTATCTCTCCTCGCGACCATTCTTTTTGAGCGCGGCTTTCTGCCTTTCCTGCTCGACGAGCTGCGGGAACTCGATGCGCTCGACCGTCTTTTCAATATCATCACTGCGGTCGTAAATATCCTTGCACATTGCATATTCTTTACGAAGAGGCTTGAGCTTGTCGGAGATAGCAAAGATCTGTTCACGTATCGGCTGCATCTCGGCGAGATCTTTCATCCACCGCATCTTGTTGCGGAGCTTCTGTCGCTCCTTATAAAGCGTATCCATTTGCGCACGAACCTTAAGCGCGTGTTGTATGAGGTCATCTTTCGTGTCAAGGAAATACTTGCCGAGGAATTTCGCCTGCTCCGAATACATACGGGCGCGGCGTACGTCCTCTTTGATGGCGGCATAGGCTTCGGGATTCTTGGGGATCTCCTTGGGTATCGCTCCGAGCAGATAACAGTAGTGAAGATAGAGCGCGTAAAGTCCCGTTGGTTTCTCTCGCAAGGTCGGTTGGTAAAATGGGATAGGTGTCCATTGGCGATTGTGAGCGTTATTCCGTATCCTCGCTTCAATATCCTCCTCGGTATATCCTTTGCCGAGCTTGTCCAAGCGGAAGAATTTGTCATAGCCGTATGGCTTGATGCGTAGGAATTTGCCGCGCTGCTCAATCGTATAGCCAAGACTTCTCATACGGTTGTAAAAGTTTCTGATAGTAAATTCCCGTCTTGCCACCACGTCGATGTCGGCACGTATCTGATCGCGCATCGTAGGGATGCCTTTCTTTTCGGCGTGAACCTCAGCGATGTGCTTGTGCCTATCCTTGCTCGGGTTCTCAATCACCGAGAGACCGTACTCCCTGCAAATTTTGTCCGAGGTGTCGCGCATCAGCTTGTAAGTAGCGTTGCAATCGTGATACCGCTTACCCGAGAATCCCGTTGCCGAAAGGCAGAAATGATTGTGTACGTGTCCTTCATCGATATGGGTGGCGACGATTACGGGAAAGTCTTCGCCCC
>JAFTRQ010000136.1 GCA_017462125.1 Clostridia bacterium
AAAAGAGCGAGAGCAATTTAAAAATTGCAATATATAATGAATCCCAAGGCACTCATCGAAAGCGCCTTGGGATTTCTTGCTTTTTCCGTTCTTACACTCTGCCGTACCCTCGTACGGCTACGAATGTAAGAACGAAAAATACACCTACCTTTTTCGACCTCTGCCATCGTGTCGAGATTTTCTCGACACGATGTGGGCTTGTCTCTTTTTCAGAGACAAGCCCTTTTTACATTACGTACAGTTATTCAAGCACGGTTACGTTTGTTACACGCGCGATCAAGCAAAGCTTATCGGGCTCCTTCACGGGCACAGCCGCAAAGATAACCTCAACCGTCTTACCCGCATAATCAGACAGATCTGCCGCAAGACCCGAAACGCTCTCTCCCGCACCGGCAGCACCGCCATACGTACTGTTCATAGGAGAGTTTTCCGAGAAGGTATACGAGCCAACGCTTTTGATCACAACGTTATAGTGAGCAGTTCCCGCACCGTTACCGGGGCCGTCACAGTTGTAGCCCACAGCATCGTTCCAGGTCTTTCCACCGTCGGCAGACCAAACGTATTTCACAATACCTCCATCCACCACGGTCCATCCTGTAAACACAAGATTGCTTCCCTTTACGGTACGGATCTCATAATAGAAGTTATCAACGCCTGTGACAGAGTTACCGCCGCGTCCTCCGAAATTCTTGGCACCGCCTTCACCCATGCCGTTGATCATATCCAGCGAGCATCCGTACACCAGTGAGGATTCGCTATATCCCGAGGAGGGATCAATACAGCCCTTGTTATTCTCCGCCTTCTTTTCCTCGGCTGTGCGGTTATCCTCGGTCTCCTCCTCCGTAGAGTCGGGGAGCAGCTCGTCGGCATCGGGAGCTGTCGAGCTGCCGATGACCTCCACATCCTTGAACAAAGCAAGCAGGCAAAGTCCGCGTGTATCCTTGGAAGGAACCGCCGCAAGCACCACGTCCACGGTCTGTCCCTTATACGCGCTCAGGTTAATGGCAATTCCGCCGACACCGTCATTGAACTGATAGGTGCTGTTCTTCTCGGTTCCCGCGGCGAACTGATACGCACCGATCGATTTGCGCACTACGTTCTGATGGGCAGTTCCCGCTCCGTTTCCAACACCTGCAATGGTATAAGTTCCGATCTGATACCAGGTCTTTCCACCGTCGGCAGACCAGATATATTTTTCAATACCGCCGTCGGCAATAGACCAACCCGCAATCACAAGATTGCCGTCGGAAAGTGTTTTGTCACCAAAGTTGATCACGTCAACGCCATATTTTGAGTCACCGCCTCTGGATCCGTAGGTGTCGTTGGAGCCCTTTTCGGCGCCGTTGATCTTATCAAAATGCGCTCCGTAAACCACGTCGGAAATATGATATCCCGAGGAAGAATCCACACACATCGCGTTATTTTCGTTTTTCAGCTCTTCCGAGGTCTTGTAATCGTCTCCGTATTCAAAGCGCATTGCATCACCCTCGGTTGCAAAGAAAGCGATATATGCGATATCAAGATATGCATTCTTTCCGATTCCGCCGTTTACGTTCATAAAGTCGAATCGGAAGTATTTCAAGTCCTTGCCGTTATAGTTCTCGAGAACAGTCGCCGCATCAACGACGTAATAATGCCATTCGCCGTCATTAACGAAGCCCTCCTTCACACTACCGCCCGGAGCCGCGCTGTTGGAATTCAACCAGCTCTCGTGATAGCCCTCGGTCACAGTTCTGTATTTAAATGCGAAATAAGGAGCGCTGGCGATACCGGAGGCATCGTTCTCCAAAACAACGTATGCTTCGGGAGCTCCCGCCTCTGCCCAAAGGCGAGCAAACCTGGTGCTGTCAGCGTCCGTTTCCAGATCCACGTCCAACAGCTTGAAGGAGTTTTCCGACTGATATGCCTCTTGGGTCATAAGATAGACGTCCTGTGCGCTGTAATAAAGCGTGGGCGCGCCTTCACCCGCAGGCTTGGTCTCTTCCTCAAGGACTACCTCTTCATCCTCCTCGGTCACTTCCTCAAGCACGCCGGTCTCAAGCTCGGGATACTTTTCAAAGCCTTCTGCCACGATTCTGAATTTTCTCTCCGCTCCGTTCTCGGTAGGAATCACAAAGGAATACGAGAACGAACCGTCGCCATCGTAATGGACGCAGTAGCCATCATAATAATGCGAATTTCCTGCTTTATCGGGTGTATTTGCCGACGAGAGCTCATAATCCACCCATTTTCCGTCCACAAGCTCCTGTACCGTGGGATTTGTCAGCACGTTGAATCCAAGCACGCGAACCACACCGTTGTTATGTCCGCCCGAAAAGGTGAACTCGGCTTGATTGTTCTCGGCCTTGATCATCGGAATATATGCGTCCTCGATCACCTGACCCACAGTAGCGGTCACCTTATAGGGATCAATGCAGGAATCCTGTCTGACCTGCAGCACGTTGGAATCATCCGTCGCGTTTGCCATACCCCAAGGCAAAAGGATCATATCGATATCGATATAGTCACCCTTCTGCAGCGTGATCTTGCCAATATCGAGAGAAAGCCTGCTGGAATTGGTATTATCACTGTACCACTCCTCCAGCATAAAGCTACCGTCATACGCCTTGCCGCCAAGCTTGATGTCCCAAGACTTGATGATCACCGCGTAGTTGGTGGCTCTGTTGGTCTTATCACTGAGAGTGGTGAAGAAGTCAAAGTAAGGATATTCGTTTCCAAGCCTGATGATTCTGCTTTCCGCGCTCTTGTGCGCTTTTTCAACCACAGACTTGTTGTTCTCGTCCAAATAGCCTATATGCTCAAATATCTGGAAGCGGGAGTTGAGCTTGATAATATTGAAATCCTTAAGAAAATTCTCAATCTCAACGGTATCGTTTACATCGTATCTGAGTGAATAATAGGTTCTGTTTTCATCGGTCTGCGGCATCTCCGCGTGACGGTAGCTTGCGGTGATCTTGCCGTCGTCCGAAACGTAGTCCAGTGTAATGTCAGCATACGTCGGGCCTGCCGCATCGATCCTATCACTGACAAAGTCAGATGCGTAATGCGAGCCGTCTGCCGTGTAATACTCAAGCCAGGTAATAGTGGCACAGCTGTTATGCTGAGGCTGACTGTCCCAAAGCTGAGCAGACATAGCGCGGAAATCAGGCAGCGTCCAAAGAGACTTACCCGAGGTTACGTGGAACTCGTAAACCACGCCGTTATCCACGTCGTTAACCATCTGGAATCCGTTTGCGCCGTACATCGGAGCGATACAGTTCGTCTCCGTCACACCTGTAGAAAGATGATAATAGGGGGCATAATATTGGATCCAGGATAGTTGCTTTAAGGGGAACTGACCCCAATTCTGATACAGATTCAGAATCGAGAAGGTCTGCGAGCTGCCCGCGTTCACCATAAGAGGCATATAAACCTCACAATAAGAGGTGTCGTGCAGGAAGATCGATTCCTCGCCGTCATTACCAAAGTTTTTGATAACCTGAAGCGGTACAGGCAACATCATATCGTTCTTATCAAGCACAGCAGCACACTCAAGTCCACCGGTCGTGCCACGTGTGTAGAGATAGATCCTTCTGTCAAGATCGTCGCCCTTTACCGTGGTATAGGCTCTGTAATGCTGATTGGGTCTCTGATAATATGCGGTATTAAAATCCGTGCTGTTGATGCTGATACGGTATGCGCCGCGCAACGCATCATATCCAACGAATTTTGAATGCAAGGAGGGATCGTCAGACACGTATCTGACGTCAAAGTTCTTTTCTGTCAAGGGATTTCTTTCGATCTCCGCTTCCTTCAAGAAGGCATCAAAGCTGTGGGTCGTGTCGGTGTAGATTCTATGACCCATATAAAAATTGGTCTTATCCGCCAGCACCGCTCCCGCTTCAAGTACCATTTCCTGTGTAATCACGTAGCGATCGCCCTCAAGCGCCACCGTCAAGGTACCGCTACCCTCGTGATTCGCAAGGATATATCCAAACACGCCCGCATTTTTAATATCAAAGCCCACGTACTCCACCGTCGTGAAATCCACACCGCCCAGCGTGGTATGCGTACCCTTTGCATCCTTCACGATCAGTTTTGCAACGGTATCGGCCGCAATATCGGTGACCATTCCGTAAGATGCCACCTTATCGGTTTCAGCGGTAGTTACAAAATGGAGCTCCTGATGCAGCTTGTCGGAATATGCGTGCAATCCCCTGTCAAATCTGACGGGAATATTATTCTCGTTGATATTGACCGCCTTGACCGACTTGATCTGAACGGTCTCGCCTTCAAATTTACCCATATCAAAACGGATACCGGTAACCTTATTCTTATAGCCCTTCAGATCGTCGAGACGGATAACGTAGGTATGATAATCATCACCCGGAATTACCGAAATGTATTTCGACATCGAATTTGAATAGCCCGATGCGCCCACTTTGATAAACACCTGTATCCAGAAGAGCTCTTCTGTCTTGACGGTCAACAGCAGCGCATTGTATTCCTTGGCAGAAAACGTCACCTTATTATTCCGCACACCGGGATCAGAGCATTGATCGACAGTAAACGAGAAGACTCCGTCCTCATCAACACCGTGGCAAGTAACCTGATTCGAATCGGTGGATTCAAAATCGGAGACCTCAATATCGTATCCGTCCGCAATGATGGCATCTCCATCCGCAAAGCCTTGGTCGGTAATGCGGGCTTCCTGATAATAATATCCGCCACGGTAAATATTAAAGGAGCTTCCTGTCATCCAATCGGACGCAAAATACGTCTTGCCATCCGTCGTTTTCACAAACGCGTCCATCGTATCGTTTATGTAGACACCGCCATTTTTGTTGGTTATGGAGGATACAAGGTTGGGAGCACTGTTCGACAGCCCATGCGTCAATATCATATTCTGATTCTCAATGACGGCATTGGAGCGAGTTGCATCTCCGTAATAAGCCTCCACTCCGTCGGCAAGATAATCGGCATATTCGATCATCTGACCGTACTCCATATCAAGCTTTCCAATCGGAAGCTCCGTGGTCTGCTCACCCTCATAAGAAGTGGTTTCTTCTATATTGGATTCTGTCTTATTCGCGTCAGTATCCTCATTTGTGCCCGAAACGTCTCCGTTATTCGATCTGCACGACAAGCATACCGCGCTCAGCAGCATCAGAGTAGCTAACAAGAATGATAGCTTTCTTATATTGATCCTTTTCATAATATTCCCTCCGATGATTCGTTACATTATAATTATATCAGCAGTATTCGGATTCGTCAAGCGCTTGTCCGAATTTTATATATATTGTCTTGATAATCTCATTATTATAATATCACATATTTTCTGATATTTCTATAGTGTTTTGCTCATTAATTATCATTTTTCACTCACTGCATATATTTTTAAGGGATAATTCAAAAAGAGCGAGATCGTTATGACCTCACTCTTTCCAAAATCATTTATTTTTGCAGGCATTTACGAATTCGGCAAATATTTTTGAGGACGTTTCGTCAATATCGTAATAGCCCTCGGGATGCCACTGTACGCCAAGCAAGAACGGATGTTCTTTTGAGCAATAGGCTTCCAGATATCCATCGGCGCTATAAGCATCTGCAACAAGACTGTTGGCAAGCTTGTTTACAACTTGATGATGAAAAGAATTCGTATAGATCTGTTCACAGCCGAGAATTCTGCTGAGCATTCCTCCCTTGACCAGATCAACGCCCTGTTCTCTCACAGCACGTCTTGCTTCCTGTACGTGACCGTCAATATGCTGTATCAGATCACCGCCCAAAAAAACGTTGATCACCTGTTCGCCTCGGCAAATACCTAAAATAGGCTTTCCTGTTTTATATGCCGCGTGGAACATTTTCTGCTCAAAGGCGTCTCTTTCAGTACATATGTTCTCCGTCTTGGGATGCTTCTCCTGTCCGTAATACGCAGGATCAAGGTCATCTCCACCTGTAAACAGAAAGCCGTCAAATTCTTCCGCAAACTGCTCGATCTTTTTTTCATCATCCGTATACGGCAACGCAACCGCGCATCCGCCCGCATGCCAAATTGCATTTAAATATGTTCTGTTTACTGCCATCAAGCCGTCTTCCAATGATACCGCCAATGCGATCAATGGTCTATTCATAACTTTTACCTCTCATTATTAATAAGACGGTGGCTACATAAGCAGCCACCGTCTGCATAGTCAATTGCCCTTCATTACTGAAATGAAGTTGTCAATAAGCTTAATTACATCCGGCAACATATAGAATATAAACGCACATAACACGATCGCAAGAATAACCGTCAGGACAGCCGTGCCGACGTTCGCACCCTGATCATCAAATTTGATCTCTGCAGCATACTTTTTTTCTTCCGGCAAATAAAAGTGCATTGTGTTACAATCGCGCTTAAATTCCGGCGCCTTGAACCTTTGCTTTTTGGGGTCATCCTTGTGTGCTTCTTCATATTCTGCACGCTTTTTTTCTACTTCTGCAAGAAACTCGTCCTCCTCAACGCAACGAACCCATCTCGACAGACTTCCGCCACTCTTGATCACGCCTCTGATTCCCGGGCTCTTCAAATAACCCAAATCATAAAGCGTTTTCGCCGTTTCTGCATTGAAGCATTCCTCATACATAAGCTTTCTTACAAATTCGCCAATGTATCTTTTGTTATAAACCGTACTGATAGAAGCAAAAATAATTCCGAAGGTGATACCGATAATCAACCATCTAAGGGTGTTGAGCGCAGTCGTGCCGAGGGTGAAGTTTTCCAAATACGGCATATCCAGAGTAAAATATCTGTCGACAAAATACTCCCAAAGCTCCTCAAACAGGCTTTTTTCATTTGCAAGCGCTAAATAAAGCACCACAATCCTCCTTTCGGTTCATTTCCGGCTAATTATTTTTTGATCACGTCAGTTCCAACGTACTTGCGAAGCACTTCAGGAACAGTTACGCTGCCATCCGCATTCTGATTCTGCTCTACAAGTGCGGGAAGTACGCGAGAGGTTGCAAGGCCGGAGCCGTTCAGAGTATGGATATACTCTATCTTTCCGTTTGCACGCTTAACTCTCATCATGCCGCGTCTTGCCTGATAATCTCTTGCGTTGGATACCGAGCTAACCTCCTTGTAGCCGTTCATAGAGGGAATATTGATCTCGATATCGTAGGTTCTTGCCATCGACGCAGAGCAATCTCCTGCGGCAAGCTTTACGGTTCTGAAATGGAATCCGAGACCGCCTACAAGCGCCTCTGCCTTAGTTACAAGCTCGTCAAAGGCCGCATCACTCTGCTCGGGAAGAGTGAACTGGAACATTTCCACCTTGTTGAACTGATGTCCGCGCACCATTCCACGCTCATCGGAGCGGTAAGAGCCCGCCTCTCTGCGGAAGCAGGGGGTGTAGCTGAACATTTTCTTGGGAAGATCTGCCTCTGTAAGGATCTCTTTTCTGTAAAGAGAAGCCAAAGCAGCCTCTGCCGTAGGAAGCATATAGTGAATTCTGTCGTCTGTGGGATTTTCGATCTTGTAGACCTCCTCCGCAAACTTGGGGAACTGACCAGCGGTCACGCCGCACTCATATTCAAGCATATGAGGAGGAAGAATGAATTCATAACCGTCTTCGATATGCGTGTCAATAAAATAATTGAGAAGAGCCCACTCAAGGCGAGCGCCCATACCGCGATAGATCCA
Organism: Clostridia bacterium; assembly: GCA_017462125.1. Next base: position 7,664 of record JAFTRQ010000136.1, read on the forward strand.
GAATCCCGAGCCTGCAAGCTTGGTTCCGCGCTCATAATCGATCAAACCAAGGTCTGTACAGAGATCAACGTGGTTCTTAGCCTCAAAATCAAACTTTTTGGGCTCGCCAAAGTAACGGAGAGGCTCATTGTTTTCCTTGCCACCGGGAAGAAGATCGGTATCGGGCAGGTTGGGAAGTCCGAGCATCCAAGAAGTAAGCTCTGTTTCGACAGCCTTGAGAATCTCGTCGTTTTCCTTTGCCTTTGCGCCCAATTCCTTCGATTTTACAAAGATCTCGGAGGGATCCTTTCCTTCCTTTTTATATTGAGGGATCATCTTTGTCAGCTTATTCTGCTCAGCCTTGTATCCCTCTGTTTCAGCAATCAGAGCACGTCTTTTTGCGTCGAGCTCGAGGATCTTCGCAACGTCCTCGGACGCGTCTTTTCCTTTTGCAGCAAGTCTTTCTACTACTTCCGCAGGGTTTTCTTTAATATAATTAATGTCAAGCATTGTCTTTTCCTTCCTGTATTTGCTTCAAATTTATATCATTCTGCAAAGAACTCTCCTCCGCAGATCAGGCGGAGAAGCTCCTCGAGATCCTCGTCATTATCAAACGTAAGCTCGAGTGTTTTCTTTTTTGTGGTTTGATTGATCTTTACTCGTCTGCCGAGCTTGTCCATCGCCTTCTTTTCAAGCGATTTCATATACACCTTTTTCTGTGCATATCCTTCTTCGACAGCCTCCATAACCTCTTCGTCCTGTTCAGCAAGAAGCTTTCTCACAATTTCCTCAACTCTTCTTACCGAAAGGTCCTTTTCGTATACCTTTTGCGCAAGAGCAACCATCTGCTCTTCGTCGTCAAGACCAAGTATTGCCTTCGCGTGTCCGCCCGTAATCTTTCCTTCTTTCAAAAGTGTAAGAACTTCATCAGGGAGATCGACCAATCTGAGCATATTCGCAACAGCAGAACGGGACTTTCCAACTTCTTTTGAAAGCTGCTCCTGTGTCAATCCGAATCTTTCGATCAGCGCCTGATAAGCAAACGCTTCCTCTACGGGGTTCAGATCCTCTCTCTGTACGTTCTCAACCAACGCAATCTGCGCAACCTTCAAATCGTCTCCATCTACAAGAACGACCGGAATTTCCGAAAGTCCGGCTATTTTTGCAGCTCTCCAACGTCTTTCACCGGCGATTATCTCATATGTTCCGGGGAAGTCAGCATTCTCACGAACGATAATAGGCTGTAAAACGCCGTGAATCGCAATAGAATCTGCAAGAAGCTGTATTGCTTCTTCATCAAAATCCTTTCTCGGCTGGTCTTTTCTAGGCTCAATGTCACCGATTTTCACCGTTGTAACCGATTCTTTGTTTTCTTCATATATATTATCGTCAAGTATAGAGAAAAAATCCCTTTTAATCGCACCTCTTGCCATTATTCTTTTTCCTCCTTATATTCTTGATGCCAATTCCTTGGCGATTGCGAGATATTCATTCGTGCCCTTCGCACGCTTGTCATGGTAATAAACAGGCATACCAAAGCCCGGCGCCTCGGACACCTTAACACCTCTCGAAACGTGTGTCGTGAACAATTTATCCGCATAGTGCTTGTTCAGCTCATTGATCACCTGTAACGAAAGCAGCAATCTCGAATTATACATTGTAATCAATATTCCCGTAATATTTAATTTGCTGTTATAATTCGCCTTGATTCTGTTTATTGTAACCGTCAGCTGCGCAAGTCCTTCAAGTGCATAGAATTCGCATTGCATAGGTATAACAACGCCGTCACTCGCAACCATCGCATTCACCGTCAGCATGCTGAGCGAGGGAGGACAGTCAATTATAATATAGTCATACTTATCCTTGATTGGCGCAAGAGCTTCCTTCATCACGCTTTCTGCGCCGCCTTCTTGATACAAATTGTATTCCGCGCTTGCAAGCGTAATGTGTGCAGGAAGAACGCTCAGGTTCGTGAAATTCGTTTGAATAATCGCTTCTTCTGCAGAAACATCACCCAGAAGAACGTCATTTATCGTGTATTTTAAGCTTTTTTTCGATATTCCAACGCCGCTCGTGGCATTTCCCTGAGGATCAAGGTCAATCAAGAGTACCTTATGGCCTAGTATTCCAAGTGAAGCCGCAACGTTTACCGCCGATGTTGTCTTTCCAACGCCGCCCTTTTGATTAGAAAAAGATATAATTTTTCCCAACGTCATATCTCCTATCATTATTATTTATGATATATTATACTACATTTCTTTCTCTTTTGCAAGAGGTTTTCCAAAGAAATATAAATATTTTTCCATTCTTGGGTTCTCCAATGTTTCACGTGGAACAAAGCCCCAATGTTTCACGCGGAACAAAGCCCCAATGTTTCACGTGGAACAAAGCCCCAATGTTTCACGTGGAACAAAGCCCCAATGTTTCACGTGGAACAAAGCCCCAATGTTTCACGTGGAACAAAGCCCCAATGTTTCACGTG
>JAFTRQ010000137.1 GCA_017462125.1 Clostridia bacterium
CCGCCGCCGAGCGAGCCGCAGATGGAGAGCCAAGCTTTCTGCTTTGCTGCCACGCTGATGAGCGTGAAGATGGATACAAACACAAGCATCAAAAAGATCTTTGCGAGCATACACATCACGATATTGCCTGCGTTAAGTCCGTGAAGGTCGAAGGAAAGTCCCGAGATCGCACCGCCGAGGATAGAACCGATGAGATATGCGATCAGCATAAGCGCTCCGCAAATAAAGCCCGAGAGCGTCTTTGACACCACGTATTCGCCTCTTTTGGCGCGAACGGTAAAGAGATTCTTTGCGTATCCGCTTCTGAAATCGTCGGAAATAAAGAGGCAGACAAAAACGGCAACCCCCATAAACGCCATATTGATATTGCACATCATAAAGATCTCGTCGCCGCCGAGAGGCTCGCCGGGAAGCGTGCCGATATTCTGCCAAGCGTTTTCGGGGCCTTTCATTACGGTTTAAACACCCGTCTGCGTATCGACCTAAACGCTGCCGTCCATCATAGCCAACAGCACGGTCATCAAAATGGGCATTACAAGAGCGCAGGCAATCAGAATGTAGAACAGCTTTGATTTGAACATTCTGCGAAAATCAACCTTTAGCATACTTTTCACGCGCCCCGCGAAGCCGACTTTTTCAAATTTCATTGTGTTTTCCATTCTCATTTGCCTCCTTTCATAAGGTCGATGTAGTATTCCTCAAGTCCGATCTTGTCGGTCTTGATCTCGGTTACGCAAATTCCGTTTTCATAGAGATACGTCACAATATCCTCGGGAGTTGTCAGATCGTACACACGGATATAGCCTGCCTCATCTTCTTCCACACGGGAATATTTACAGCCAAGGAGCATCTTGGTTCTGTTCATTTCAGCGGATTGCAGAGCAACGTAGGTGCGACAGCTTGCATCAAGCTCGTCTGCCGTCATTTCCACAATCATTTTTCCGTGACGGATAATGCCGTAGTGTGTCGCTACCTTTTGAAGCTCTCCGAGAAGGTGGGAGGACACGATGATACTGCGCTTACCGTCTTTGATAATATCAGTAAACACCTCACGCATAATTCTCATACCGTCGGCATCCAGACCGTTGAGGGGCTCGTCGAGAACCAAAAGCGTGGGATCGCCGAGCAAAGCCATGGCAATGCCGACTCTCTGCTTCATACCGAGGGAGCAGTTTTTGTATTTGTTTCCTGCCGCGCCCTCCATTCTTACCATTTTGAGAACTCCGATAACTTCTTGCTCCGCGTTAGGAATAGACAGATTTGCCGCTTGAAGCATCATATTGTCAAACACGGTAAGTCCCGGGAAGCAACCAGGAGCTTCGATCAAAACACCCATTTGGGCTCTTATGCTCTCGTCGGTATAGTCCTTGCCATAGAGCTTGATCGATCCGCCGCTTGTGGGAATCAGTCCGCAGATCATTTTTTCGGTGGTGGATTTTCCCGAGCCGTTCTCACCGATAAAGCCGTAGATCGCGCCCATGGGAACGGTCATATCAAGACCGCACACAGCCTGCTTGGGGCCGAAGTTTTTAGATAAATTCTTTCTTTCAACTGCATTCATTGTTTCGACCTCCCAATCAATATACGTCACACTTATTCAAAAGGCGTGTGCCTGCCACGTTATAGATGACCGCCCAAGCAACCGACACAACAATGCAGATCAGCAAAGATCCGATACCGCTTGAAAGGTTGGCGTTGACTGATGCTCCGTAAAGGAAAATGTTGAGGAAGCTTGTAGGAAGCCCCAATCCTTCAACGATTGCCGCCGCACCGATGATAAGGATACCGGTTCCGAACAAGAATGACGATGCCACGGAAATACCGAAGTATCTTCTAAAGATCACATTGAGGAAGGTATAGAGGCTTGCCCAACCGA
>JAFTRQ010000138.1 GCA_017462125.1 Clostridia bacterium
CAGGCAAAAGCAAACGGTAAAGGAGATCAGCGACGTGCACTTGTAAGAATACTGAAACTTGCTCGTGATAAAAGCTCTGAACGGCCCGTATTACATAATCCCTTTATGAATGGCGGAAAACAGTGGTTTGTTTCCGGTTATCACGGCGTAGGGCTCAATACTCCAATGGAGTGGGAAAAATGCAGCACAGAGGAGAATGCAATCGATATGACTCGGATCGCGGTCAAATTTGGTGAACCGATCGAGCTTCCGGACCTCGCTTCACTCAAGACATACATCAAAATGCAAAAAGCGGAAAAGAGAAAACGTATCGTTTATTCATACGGATACATTACGTTTGATGCTCAGCAGATGGTCGATGTGATGGAGGCGTTGCCCGGCGCAATCGCTTATCATGATGGAAGCAAATTCCGTTCCGCTTATTTCGAATCTCAGGACGGTATTGGTCTGTTGTTACCTTTGAGAATGGCTCCCGGTGACGAGATCGTTACCAAGCTGTAAGGGAGAGGAATTTGGAGTCAGCACACCAAGGGTTCTTTTTGAAAAGCCCAAAGGGGAACAACTTCGAGCACTTATCTGGGCAGATAAGGATCAAGAGGATTATACCAATAAGGTGGAATTCTTTTATAGAATGGTTTCGATAAAACAAAACATTATTGCAGAGATAAAGGATAAGGTAAAAGAAGAGTATGATGGCTTTGAGATGAAAATGCTCAGACGACCGCCGAAAGAGATCTTTGAAGATGCGCGAAAAATCGAGGTCTATACAGAACTGAAGGATTATATTGATGAGCAGCTTCACAAAGATTTTACAGCAGAAGAGCTGGCACCAATTGCAGAGATCAATCATATCCTTGACGCACTTTATAGAACTTTTCTTGACAATTCAGCTCTTCATGTAAACACATACAGTGATGTAGCCCAAATCGTAAGTGCATTACTGGAAAACTTAAATCCGGAAGAATAATAAAAAACAGAAAGGAGTTGCACACAAAATGAGTGCGAATAACAACACACAAATCGAAAGAATGAGAGAGCTGGTAGCCCTTCTCACAAAGGCGGATATTGCCTATTACAGAGACGATGAACCGATCATGCTCGACCGTGAGTACGACAAGCTTACGGATGAGCTGAAGGCTTTGGAAGCGGCTACGGGCATTATTCTCGCAGGCTCACCTACACAAAAGGTATCGGGCGAAATTCTCGACAGTCTGACACCAGTAACCCACTCGAAGCCGATGCTTTCGGCAGACAAGACAAAGCTCGTGAGCGACGTGCAGAAATTTGCACGCGGACACAGCGTGATGATGTCTTGGAAGCTGGACGGTCTTACGCTTGTGCTTCGTTACGACAACGGAGAGTTTAAGCAGGCAGTTACGAGGGGAAGAGAGGGAATTGTCGGTGAAGACGTTACCCATACGGTCAAGACCTTCCGAAACGTACCCCTTCGTATTCCGTATCAGGGATATCTTGAGCTGCGTGGTGAAGGCGTCACGTCCTTCGAGAACTTCGAGAATATCAATATGGGTTTGGAGGATCCGTATTCCTTGCCGCGTTCGTTCGCTGCGGGCAGCGTTAGAAAGCTCGATTCCAATGAAGCTCGTAAGAGAGGCATTCAGTTTTATGCCTTCGAGCTTGTCAACGAGCCTTTCGCTACCAACAGTAAGAAGGAGCAGCAGGAGTTCCTGAAATCGCAGGGCTTTGATATTGTAGAGTATATTATTCTCGGTGTTGATCACAGCGATGAGGAGGTCGAAACGGCAATCAACAGCTTCGTTCCCGAAAACTACAGCAATCCGACTGACGGTATCATTATCGAGCAGGATGACATTGCTTATGGCAGAAGCCTTGGAGGAACAGGACATCACGACAACCGTATGCTTGCTTTCAAGTGGGAGGATGACTTGTATGAAACCAAGTTCCTCGGTGTTGAGCTTGCGACGACCAGAACCGGTATGGTGAGTATCACCGGACTCTTTGAGTCTGTTGAGATTGACGGCGCGAAAGTCAATCATGCATATCTGCATAATCTCGATATTTTCGATGAGTTCCAGTTCGGTGTCGGGGATACGATCAAGGTGTACAAAGCCAATATGATCATCCCACAGATTGCGTCAAACGAAACGCAGAGCAACACGTTCAAGCTCGATATGACCTGTCCCTGCTGTGGACAGCCTCTCGTGGTGAAAACCTCGTCCGGGGGAACACGACAGCTTTACTGTGAGAATCCTCACTGTACCGCAAAGCTGGTACGCAGGTTCGTTCATTTCTGTCACAAGACCAGAATGAACATCGAGGGACTTTCGGAGAAGACGCTGGAGAAGTTCATCGGACACGGCTGGATCCGCGATTTCGGAGATTTATACGACCTTGCTCAGCACAGAGAAGCTATCATCAACACCGATGGGTTTGGAGAGAAGTCTTATAACAGACTCATTCAGTCTATCGAAAAGAGCCGTCATTGCACGCTCGGTAAATTCATCGCAGCACTTGGTATCCCCAACGTCGGCAGACACGCGGGCAGAGATCTTGAACGCTACTTCCACGGCTCGTGGGAGGCATTCCACGATGCAGTTCGTAACGGCTTCGATTTCTCGCAGCTTCCCGATTTCGGTGAGACCATGAACAAAAACATTCACGATTGGTACGCAGACCTTGCGGAAACTCAGCTTTGGTTCCCGTTGCTTGACTGCGTAATTTTTGAAAAAGAAAAGGAGAATACAATTATGACAAACGCAAACAATCCCTTCAACGGCAAGACCGTAGTAGCTACCGGTAAGCTTATGAACTACACCCGCGACGGAATTCAGAACAAGCTGATTTCGCTCGGTGCTAATCCCGCAAGCTCGGTAACGAAGAACACGGATTACCTCATCGTAGGCGAAAAGGCGGGCAGCA
>JAFTRQ010000139.1 GCA_017462125.1 Clostridia bacterium
ACAAAGCCCCAATGTTTCACGTGGAACAAAGCCCCAATGTTTCACGTGGAACAAAGCCCCAATGTTTCACGTGGAACAAAGCAAAAGCCCGCGGCTCATGCCGCGGGCGCCGCTTTTAAAGCGGTTTCTTCAATATTTGTGCGTATTTTCTCGGGTATTGAGCAGGCGTTTTTCTTACCTTTTTAAATATATACGTTTCACGCGTTATTGAAGCATCGTTAAAGGAAAGCGTTTCTTCTTTGACTCGCTCCAACGATCCACCCAAAGTGAATATTCCTTGCTCGGCCTCTTCGAACTCTTCCTTGCCTTTGTTCGACTTCATTGCAATCAGACAACCGCCCGTTTTTACCAAAGGGAGCGTGATTTCCACAAGCACATTCAGCCTGGCAACGGCTCTGCTGACAGCCACATCGAAGCTTTCTCGGTTATCAACCGCAAAATCCTCCGCGCGTGCGCAGACTGCCTTGATATTTTTCAGATCAAGCTTTTCGGCTGCATGCTTGACAAAATTTATCTTTTTGCCCGTGCTATCCAATGCAGTTACGGTCAAGTCACCCCTTAAGATCGCAATTGGAAGAGACGGGAATCCCGCGCCACAGCCGACGTCGACAACGCTTTTGCCGTCATCTATAAACTCAGCTATTGCCGCAGAATCAACGAAGTGCTTTAGCAGAACCTCTTTTTCGTCCGTTATGGCCGTCAAATTTGTGGTTTTATTCGTTTCAATCAAAAGATTTGACAGTTCAAAAAGCTTTTTTGCCTTATCTTCATTTATCAAGCTGACAAGACCGTTCTCCGAGAACACCTTCATTGCAAGCTCGTAATATTCTTCAAAAACCATACTTACCTCACTTGATTCCGAGATAAATCAGCAAAACCGATATATCCGCAGGGTTTACTCCGCTGATTCTCGATGCCTGTCCAAACGTCATCGGTCTGATCTTATCTAATTTCTGCGCCGCTTCGATTCTCAAACCCTTTACGGACAAGTAATCGATATCATCCGGCAATCTCTTCGACTCGAGCCTTTCATACTTCTTAACCTCTGCAATTTGCCTTTTCACGTATCCCGCATATTTGATATCGGTTTCAACCGTCAATAGGACGTCCGAAGGCAACGGGGCTCTGTTTTTGTCAAGGCTTGTTATCATTTGATAATCAATCCCGGGTCTTCTGATCAAATCAGCAAGCGATACGCCCGATTTGGCCGCTTCCATACCCAATTCTGTCAGATATTCTGTCGCCAATTCCTTGGATATATGCGTATTTTCAAGTCTTTGCTTCTCATTTTCGATCAAAATCTGTTTGCTTTGATAGTATGCATACTGCTCGTCGCTTACAAGACCTGCCCGTCTTCCGATAGGAGTCAATCTTTCATCGGCATTGTCCTGGCGCAAAAGCAATCTGTATTCAGAACGCGAAGTCATCATTCGATATGGCTCGTTTGTTCCTTTTGTGGTCAGATCATCAATCAAAGTACCGATATAGCTTCCCGATCGGTCCAATATCACGGGCTCCTCTCCCTTGATTTTCAAAGCAGCGTTCATACCCGCGACAAGGCCTTGCGCCGCAGCCTCCTCGTATCCCGACGTACCGTTAAACTGTCCCGCACCGTAAAGTCCCGAAATATTCTTGAATTCCAGCGTCGGATAAAGCTGTAACGGATCAATGCAATCATATTCGATAGCATACGCATATCGCATAATCTCGGCATTTTTGAATCCGTTTAACGATCGAAGCATTTCGTATTGCACGTCGGTCGGCAACGACGTAGAGAAGCCTTGAATATACATTTCCTCCGTGTTTTCGCCTACAGGCTCCACGAACAGCTGATGTCTCTCTTTGTCGGCAAACCGCACAAGCTTGTCCTCAATCGAAGGGCAATATCTCGGACCCGTTCCGTGAATCTGACCCGAATACATAGCCGAGCGGTGGATATTTTCACGTATAATTCTGTGCGTTTCCGCATTCGTATAAACTATATAGCAAGGCTCAAAAGCCTTATCGGAAAAGGAATTTTTGTCTGTTCTCCAAGAAAAAGGAAGGAAATCGGTCTCGCCCTCCTGTATCTCAAGAGCAGAGAAATCGATGGTGCTTTTTTTCACTCTTGCAGGAGTTCCCGTTTTGAATCTCATCATTGAAACGCCGTTTTCTATCAGAGATTCCGTCAATCCGTCAGCCTCAAGCATGCCGTCAGGTCCCGCGGGATAATTCACGTCGCCGACAAAGATCCTTCCGTTCAGGTACGTACCGCCGCATACGATCGCCGCATCGCACCTCCAAAGCTCGTTCAGCTTCGTTTTTACACCGACGATTCGCTTCTTATAGGTATCATTTTCAATGTCCTCGGTGACAATTCCCGTAATTTCCATCTGCACAAGGCGGAGATTCGGCGTGTTTTCCACCACCTGCTTCATGATCTGCTGATACTTTTTGCGGTCCGCCTGAACTCTTTTAGAATGAACAGCGGCGCCTTTTCCGAGATTCAACGTCCTCGACTGCAACGTTACAAGATCGGCCGACCTGCCCATTTCTCCGCCAAGAGCGTCGATTTCATATACGAGATGCCCCTTCGCAGTACCGCCGATTGACGGATTACAGGGCATATTGGCGATGCTGTCCAAGGACATCGTAAACAGAACCGTATCCAGCCCCATTCGCGCGCAAGCCAAAGCAGCTTCTATGCCTGCGTGTCCTGCTCCAATCACAGCAATCTGTGTTGTCAGTTCCATCAATCCACCTTAGAAAGATACTCTTTCTGATCCTCGGTCAAAGTATCGATACCAACACTCATCGCATCAAGCTTCAGCTTTGCAACCGCTCTATCCGTCTCCGCGGGTACTGCATACAGCTTTTTCTCAAGCTTGCCCTTGTTTTTAGCAAGATATTCAAGAGATTTCGCCTGAATCGCAAAGCTCATATCCATAATTTCCGCAGGATGTCCGTTGCCGGCGGCGAGGTTGACAAGTCTTCCTTCCGCAAGAAGGTTGATAATGCGACCGTCTGCCATTTCATATCCCTTAATGTTAGGCTTTCTGTCCCAAGCTCTCACCGATAGCGATTCGAGATGACTCTTGTTGATCTCAACGTCAAAATGACCGCTGTTCGCAAGCAGAACACCGTCCTTCATCACCTTAAAATGCTTTTCCGTGATGACGTCGGAGCAGCCCGTCAATGTGACAAAGATGTCTCCTACCTTTGCCGCTTCATCCATCGGCATCACGGTAAAGCCATCCATAACGGCCTCAATAGCCTTGATGGGGTCGATCTCGGTAACGATAACAACCGCACCCATTCCTTTTGCGCGCATTGCAAGGCCCTTACCGCACCAACCGTAGCCGGCAATTACAAAGGTCTTGCCCGCGATCATCAGATTCGTGCAATTCATAATGCCATCAAGGGTGGATTGACCCGTTCCGTACCTGTTATCGAACAAATGTTTGCAATCCGCGTCATTTACGTCGATCATCGTATAATCAAGCTTGCCTGCCTTTTCTCTTGCGATCAGCCTGTGAACTCCCGTTGTGGTCTCCTCACATCCGCCGATGAGATTTCTGCCAAGCTCACGGTATTCTCCGTGCAAAAGGCTCATCAGGTCTCCTCCGTCATCGATCAGAAGATCGGGCGCAAAGGAGATCGTGTTGATCAGATCGTTTGTGTATCCCGCTTCGTCGGTGCCGTGAATCGCGTTGACCTCAAAGCCCTCGTGTACAAGAGCCGCGGCAACGTCATCCTGTGTGGAAAGAGGGTTACAGCCCGTCACTCTTACCTCTGCGCCTCCCGCGCGGAGAACCTTCGCCAGATTTGCCGTTTTGGCTTCAAGATGAATAGACATAGAGATCTTCAAGCCCGCAAAGGGAAGCGTGCGCTTGAATTCCTCCTCAATATGTGTAAGCAGGGGCATATAGGAACGTACCCAATCGATCTTATCCTTGCCCGATTGCCAAAGGCTTGCATCTTTAATGTTGCTCATAATCATTCTTCCTTCTGTTAAGCATATTTCTACAAATACTATTTTACCAAAAAGTTGGCGTTTCGTCAAGTCCCTTGTCGCAATATGACGTAAAAACACACAAAATTCACCAAAAAATCAACGTGTGCCGGTATCATTATTTTATAATGTTCATAAGCAGTTTACAAATAAGTGTTATACTTTAAGATGTATGTTTATACTCTGAAATTCAAGGAGCGTCATATATTATGATAAAAATTGAGCATTTAACAAAGAATTATGGCTCTAACTGCGCCGTTGACGACATCAGCTTTGAGGTCAAGAAGGGTGAAACAGTAGGTTTCCTCGGTCCTAACGGTGCCGGCAAGAGCACAACCATGAATATTCTGACAGGATATCTCTCCGCCTCGGCAGGACGCGTGTCTATCGCAGATATCGATATTCTTTCCGATCCCATCGGTGCGAAAAAGCTGATCGGATACCTGCCCGAGCAGCCCCCCGTATACCTTGATATGACGGTTGACGAGTACCTCAACTTCAATTTCGAATTAAAGGGCTGTACCTTCGAGCGCGAGCCTCATCTGGCAGAGATCTGCGAGGTCGTTAAGATCAGCGACGTGCGCAAGCGCGTTATCCGCAATCTTTCCAAGGGCTATCGCCAGAGAGTCGGTGTGGCACAGGCACTCATCGGTAACCCTCCCGTTATCATCTTCGACGAGCCTACGGTCGGTCTCGACCCCAAGCAGATCATCGAGATCAGAAGCCTGATCCGTACGCTTGGCAAGGACCATACCGTAATGCTTTCCACCCATATTCTTCAAGAGGTTCAGGCTGTTTGCGACAGAATCATCATCATCAACAAGGGTAAGATCGTTGCCGATGAAAAGACCGAAAACATCACCCGCGTTGTAGAAAACAACCGTCGCTTCAATGTCAAGATCTGCGGACCGCAGAAGGAAGTTCTCGACACGCTTAAAAATATCCCCGGCATTTCTTATGCCGAAGCCCTTGCGCAAAAGGACGGAGATGCCAACACCTATATGATCGAAAGTGACTTCGGTGTGGACATCCGTAAGAAGCTCTTCTTCGTTTTGGCAGAGCGCGGATGGGCAATGGTGGGTCTGGAGGCCCTCGGAATGAGCCTTGAGGACATCTTTATCACCGTTGTCGACAAGACCGAAACGGACAAGCCCGCCCAATCCTCCCGTTACGCAAGAACTGCGCCGAAGCGCGGCAAGCATACGAGAACAACGCTTGAAAACGACTTGGCAGACACTCTTGTCAAGGATGCCGAGCAGCGCCGTGAGGATGCCGCCGAGGACGAAAACGCTTAATAAGCTCAGTAAGAATTCGAAAGGGTAAAATCATGTTTGCTATTTATAAAAAAGAAATGCGTTCCTATTTCGTTAACGCAATAGGCTACGTTTTCGCGGGAATCTTCCTTCTTTTTTCCGCACTTATTTGCTGTTATACCACGCTGCTCTCACAGAGCTATGATGCATCGACTTACTTTACGGTGATGATCGTCGCGTTCGTCATCCTCATTCCGCTCCTTACCATGCGATTGTTTGCAGAGGAACGAAAAATGCGAACCGAGCAGCTGCTGCTAACAGCGCCCGTTACGCTGACGGGAATGATCATGGGCAAGTTCCTTGCGGCACTCACAATGTTCGCCGGCTGTCTCCTGGTCTCCTGCATCAATCTGATCCCCCTGTACGTAATCGCAGGCATCGAAAGAGGAAATCTGTCCTATAACACCACACACATCGGCCCCGTGACCGCAGAGATCGTGGGCTGTCTGATCGGTCTGCTGCTGATCGGCGCCGCATTCATCGCCATCGGTACGCTGATCTCCTCCCTCACAGAAAATCAGCTTGCAGCTGCTGTTATTACAATGGCTGTCATTATCGGTCTGATCGGTATCGGTCTGTTCTCGTCTCTGATCGACGTTTATTGGATCAGAGTCACACTCAGCTGGATCTCGATTCTCGGAAGATTCGGAAACTTCTCCGCAGGAGTATTTGATATTTCGGCGGTGCTCTATTTCCTGTCGCTGACCTTTGTTTTCCTTTTCCTTACCGTCCGCGTTTACGAAAAGCGCAGATGGAACTAATTCGGGCTTGCCCAACAATTGAGGTAACATGATGAAAAAATTTATCAAAAGCCAAAAGATACGGTATGGCAGTATCGCCTTGATACTGACCGTGCTGGTGTTGGTGGCTGTGATAATTGTCAATATTATAGCAGGCGTTCTTGCATCCCGTTACGAATGGATGTACGTAGATATGAATACCAATCTGATCTACTCCATCAGCGAAGACTGCGAGCGCTATCTGTCCACTCACGTATTCTCCGTAGTGGATAAGACCAACAAAGCCCTTGCCGCAGAAGGGAAGGAGCCGCAGAAGCTGGAGATCATCTTCTGCGATGAAAAAGAAAATATTACTGCGGACACCACTCAAAAATATATCCATGACTCGGTTTATGAGATCAGTGAGCTTTTCCCCGGTTACGTAACGATCGACTATCTCAACGTTTGGGAGCAGCCCTCGATCGCGCGCTCCTTCGGGGTATCCTCCACCACGGACGTGATCTGTAAATTCGGTGATCGCTTCGAAACGATGAATCTTACCGATTTCTTCGTTTTCGAATCCACCGATTCTTCCACCCCCGTGGGCTACAACGGAGAAAAGATCATCGCCTCCTGCCTTATGAGAGTAACGCAGGAAAGCTCTCCTATGTGTTATCTGACAGCAAACCACGGCGAAACCTTTGGCGATTACGAATTCATCAGAGCGGTAGTCGAATCGGGATATACCGTCGGATTCCTTGATCTTTCCACAGCAGATATTCCCGCGGACTGTGACCTGTTGGTCACCTTTAATCCCAAGCAAGACCTTATCATCTCCGACAGCGTCTCCTCCTCGTCTGAGGTTGACAAGCTTGACGAATATATGAACGCAGGCGGAAAATATATGGTATTTCTCTCCGCAGATACCTTCGCCTCGGGCGCCCACGAAAATCTCGAGGGCTTCCTTGCGGAATGGGGCGTTAAATATATGCATCAGAGCGGAGACGAGGGTATCGAGGAATGCTACCTTATCAAGGATTCCGCAAATTCTCTTACCATCGACGGCTATACGGTCCTTGCCGAAAATGCATCGACAGGTATCGGCGCTGAGGTTATGAAGGGCATTGGCGAAACCAACGTCTTCGGAAACACTACCTGCATCGGCTACGCAGACGGATTTGTGTCCGATGGTGAGGGAAATTTCGTATCCTCCGCAGCAGGAAAGGTTCGCACAATATTCCCGTTGATGACGTCTCACAGCACGGCAGAAGCCTGGGCAAACGGAAGAGCGGTAGCCCGCGCCTCCGAGGATCCCTTTGTTCTGATGTCGATGTCTACACAGACGTGCGATAACGGGGAGCAGGCATATCTGATCGCCTCTGCATCCACCGATTTCGCAAGCGAGTCGGTTATGCAATCCTCGGTTTTGGGGAACAGCCGCACAGTGACCAATCTGCTCAGCTACATGGGCAAGGAAAACGCACCCGTCGACCTGGTATTCAAGCCCTTTGGCAGTACCGAGATCGAAAGCCTTACCACATCGACTGCAAACCTGATCACGGTGATCCTTGCCGCAGTACCTGCGCTTGCTTGCCTGATATCGGGAGTTGTAGTGCTCGTAAGGAGAAAGAATTCATGATAAAAACGCTTAAAATACAACGAGAGGAGGATCGCGACATATGAACGAAGAGAAAAATATGAACGAGGCGGAAAACACCGCTGACGATTCGATCTATACCAAAAAAAGCTCGAAGCGCTTAACGGCAATCAGCGCGCTCGTCGTTGTTGCGGTGATCATCCTCAACGTAATCATTTCGGTGCTGGGTGACAGCAGACTTTGGTATATCGACCTGACCCAAACCAGATATCAAAGCCAGAAATACACAATGTACACCCTGTCCGACGAATGCAGCGATATGATCGGCGAGGAAGCAATCCCGATGATCGACAGTATCAACGCAGAAAAGAAAGCCTCGGGAGAGGATCCCATTAAGGTCAACATCGTCTTTTGCGCAGACAAGGACGTGATCGAAGCCGACGGTATGATGAGATACGTCAGCTATACCGCCCGCGCTCTCGCCAAGGAATATCCCGACGCCATTGACGTGCAATACATCAATATGGCGAAAAACCCCTCCGCGGTGCAGAAATATAAGACCACCTCGGCGGCAACCATTTACAATTCCGACGTGATCGTGGAGTTCGGAAGCGAATATCTGATCCAAGGCATCAATTCCTTCTATTATATCGAATCCACCGAAACGACCCCCTGGGCATATAACGGTGAAAAGAAGCTTGCCGCTATGATCCTTGCCGTAACCCGTGCTGAAGCCCCCATCTGTTGCATCACCTCCAACCACGGAGAGACGCTTTTTGATGAGAACGGTGAGATCAAGGACGAGTATTCCACCTTTATCAAGCTGATCCGTGGCGCAGGCTACGATCCTCAGATCATCAATCTTGAAACCGACGAGATCCCCGAAAACTGCCGTATGATGGTAACCTTCAATCCCACAGAGGACTTTAAGGCATTTGGCAATCTTGGCGAAAACAACGTTTCGGAGATCGAAAAGCTTGATAAATATCTGGACGGTGCAAATGCATTCTTCTACGTTTGCAACGAGGATACCCCCGTGCTTACCAATCTCGAGGAGTATCTTGAAGAGTGGGGAGTTACCGTGACCAGACTTGCAGACAAAGCCGGCAACTACAACAATTATGCCATCGAGGACCAGACAAACTGTACCGACTCCGGCACAGGTCGCATCGTCGTGGGCAATTATGCTACTGAGAGCCTTGGCGCAACGCTCACCAAGGACATGAGAGCCCGTTCCTATCCCCCTAAGGTCGTATTCGGCAACAGTACGGCAATCTCTCCCGCAAGCAACTATTTAAAAACCTACGTTGCGGCAGATGAGGAAGCGGGAACTGCGGCATTCAGCTACTATTCGTATTACAAAAACGGAATCAACCGCAGCATGTTCGACGTGTTTACAACTTATAGCACAGCATCTGCAAGAGTGGGCAGTGAGATCTACGAGATCGCTACCCAATATAACCTCTTTAAGCTTATGACTGTCACACAGGAAACAAGACAGGTGCAGGACGGTAATTTCAGCGCCGTTAACCAGGCATCCTACGTTGTGGCGCTTGCTTCCACCGACTTTTTGAAGAATGACGTGCTCGACTCCACCGCATACGGCAATACCGACGTGATGCTTTCCGCGCTCCGAAACATGGGTAGCGTGGCACTTCCCGCCGATATTGAGCTGAAGGCGTTCTATATTTATGAAATGGAAGACAACGCGGCATATCTTCAGGCTAATCCCACGGTTTGGTTCAGATGTCTTACGCTGATCCCCGTGATCGCTATCTTCGGAATCGGAATTGTGATCAACGTTCGCCGCAGATACAAGTGATTGAGTAAGTAGTTTAATTTTCTTAAAGACAGGAAAACAGATTGTTATGTTAGAAAAAAACGCAAATCCGAACACCGGCGAGTCGGCAATCAAACGGATCAAAGAGCATAATATGCTGAAAAAGCAACGGTTGGCGATCATTATGATGATCGCGGCCATTGCACTTTTGGTGGTCGCCTTGCTTGTGGTAAATTATTTAGTGCAGATCTATACCTACGACGATCTGGACGGTACTCGTTACCAGATTAAAAAGGTCAACGGGTATTACGAGCTTTGCTATAAGGGCGGAGACCCTTGTGACCGCAACAGCGACGGATATTATCAGACCGATCTCGGCACGCTTGTGCAAATCGATCCCGCAACAGGCGAGGCAAAGACCTACGCCGTCGTCCACACCTCGGAAACCGAGGAGGTAGGATACGCGCAGTACGTGCTGATGTTCAAGCAGTTGACCTACGATGCCTCCTCCACAAAGGATTCCTCAAAGGTCATCAAATCCATCGAGGTACACAACGAGTACGGCTCTTACACCTTCGACCGTGGGGAAGGTAACAACTTCTTCATCGTAGGAAACGAAAGCGCCCCCTTCGACAAGGAAACCTTCGCAAAGCTTTCCGTAGCCTGTGGCTATACCTTGTCGATGCGCCGTTTGGAAAACCCCAAAATGCTCGCTGATAACAGCGGCGTGGATTATGCCGAATACGGACTTGTTGCGCAAACACGCACCCGTACCGAAACGGATGACGAGGGCAACGAGATCGAAGTAGAGTATGAGTATGAGCCTGCTTGGTATGTGATCACAACCATGACCGGTGAAAGCCATAAGGTCATCATTGGCGATATGGTCGTGTCCGGAACAGGCTATTACGCGCAGTATGAGGGCAGAGATACCATATACGTGCTGGGCTCCTCGGGAATTCAGGACGTTATGCTCCAAAGAGTTGAAACGCTGGTCACTCCCTCTATCGTTTATCCCATGGGGCTGACAGACTACTTTAACGTAGCCGATTTCCGTATCATCAGCGACATCGATTATGACGCGATCGTTGCCGCGTTGGAGGAAAAATACGGCGATCCCGATAAGCTGACCGAAGGCGAGATCGACGCGGAAGAATTTTATAAGTATTACGACGAGGTCTTCCAGAAATACAGCAAGACGATGTGCCATTTCTCCTATCAGGATCTTGAAGAACGTCAGGGCTCGATGTATTCGTATCTGCCCTACGTATCAAATCTGGAATATACGGATGGCTACTATATCAACAGCTCGAACATCGACCAGGTGCTTTACAGCCTGTACGATACCGATTTCACAGAGGTCGTTAAGCTCTCTCCCACTGACGAGGACTTTGAAAAATACGGCCTTGACGTAGCTCCTCACGTTATTTCTTACCTCTATAAGACAACCGATGAGGAAGGAAAGGAATATTACGTTCAAAACTACGTTGAGATCAGCGCAAGAACCGAGGCGGGTGTATACTACGCTTACTCTTCTATGTACGATATGATCGTCGGAGTGTCGGAAAGCAGCTTTGATTTCCTTGAGTGGGAAGAAATCTCCTGGTACGATACCAGCTATATCCAGCTCGATATTTCGCACGTGACCGATATCATTATCGAGTCTCCCGAGATCAGCGTTCATTATGAGCTTGAGGATTCTGCCTCCAAGTATATGACCTACTTCGAAAAGAGCGGCAGTACCTTTAAAGTCGGCACAACATCCTACAGCATCACCAAGGATCTTGCTTCCGGTAAGTACGTGCTTACCTGTGGCGGCAGCAAGCTCTCTCCCATATACAAGGGCGATTATCTGGTTGCTCCTCTGGTCTATTCCAAGGGCGTGGCGCAGGCAGAGAACTATCTGTTCGTGGAAACCTCGGATATAGACGCTAACGGAGACGGAGAAAACGACAGCACCGCATATTATTTCTATAACGTGGTCAATAATAACGGTACGTATTATCTTGCCGCTCAGATCTCCCTTGCGGACTATCAGGGTAATAAGCTTACCGAGGACCGCGCTATGCTGGGTGAGCCCTATCTCGAAACAAGCTTCTTTATAACCAATAGCGGTTACCTCTATCTGACCAACAAAAACTCTTATATGGGTATGCAGCTGGAGGAAAGATACGGAAGCGTGAACAGAGGACGCTGGGGCAAGGGTAATCTGTTCGTAACAGCCAGCGACCAATACGTTCTTGTCAATGCAGAGACGGGCGAATGGAGCATCATCGATGATATTTCCTGCGGAATCTATTACGGCGATAAGGACACCAGCCGATTGGCGGAAAGAGCAGTGGAAATTCCCGCAAAGTACGATAGCACAGGAAAGCTTACAAGACATCCCGAGGTCTATTATCCCACAACCGAGGAAAAGCTCCGCTATGACGAGGAAACAGGTGCGATCCAGGTATATGACAGCACCAATAAGATCTGGGAAAAGGCAACCTACAGCGATTGTACCATTGGTATCTGGAATACCGGCGCTTACTATCTCACCGAAAACAATCAGCTTGTAATCGTCAATGAGGTCACAGGCGATTGGGGATACATTACGCTGGCGACCAATGAGATCTACGTGTGTGACGTAATCGCCGACGGCAGCGTTCTGGATTATAACATCAAGACCACAAACCACGTCGGTAGAGTTGTAAACACCAATACTATGTCGAACTTCAAGCAGTTCTACGGCGCGATGCTTTACGCATCCTTTGAGGGAATGGCTGAGTTGAGCGACGAAGAGAAGGCGGCGTTCCGTCAGCTTGACAACTTCACGTCGGATGACGCGGATAACCCCTGCCAGCTTAAGATCACGATCTTGGGCTATGATCTCTACGGCAACAGAAGAGACACCGTTTACCGTTTCTACCAGTATACCGAGAGAAAATCCTATATCACCGTGGAAGCCTTGTCCACTCCCGATCCGTCAACCTCGGATTCTACCAAGGCCTACGGTAATTTCTACGTGCTGAGAACCTTTGCTGATAAGATCATTGAGGACGCAAAGAGAATCCTAAACGCAGAAGAAGTCACCGCAGTTTCCAAATATTGATCAATTCACCGTATAAACAAGCCCGAATGGGGGTAAATATACGCCCAAACGGGCTTGTTTATGAATGTTTCGTGAATTCAATATTAATTTCATTAATTTTCAAAATAAGTGTTGACAAACAGCAAGAGATGTGATATAATATTCAAGCGTTCGACAGCGAACGCAAATATGGCGGGATAGCTCAGTTGGCTAGAGCAACCGGTTCATACCCGGTAGGTCATGGGTTCAAGTCCAATTCCCGCTACCAATTTCATAAATTTCCAACGCTTGCGTTGGAAATCAAGGCCCGTTGGTCAAGCGGTTAAGACACGGCCCTTTCACGGCTGTAACATGGGTTCGATTCCCGTACGGGTCACCAGAAAAGGAAAAGAGTAGTAGCGCTACTCTTTTCCTTTTTTGCACGATTTGTACGAGGGATCGAAGTTTTCACCAAACGGCGAAGCCGTTTGTGTAAAGGTTCAGATTCCCGTACGGGTCACCAAAAAGAGAAGAGAGTAGCAAAGCTACTCTCTTCTCTTTTTGCTTATCTGCTTACCGAATCTGAACCCACTACCCGCCGCTTGCGGCGCGGTATTGGCGTGCGGTAATCAAACATTTAACGCAGTTTAACTTTGCCGCACGTCGGGGTTCAGGTTCCCGTACTTATCAAGACAAGCACACGCCACGGTGCCCAAGGGAGATTTTATGACATGAGTAATATAAAATAATGCCGTCGATACAACCGCCATTTGATTTTATCAATACCCTCTCCATTGAAATCAACTGTCATTTGTCCGCTTTCAAAAAGAAATCTTGAAAAAGGAGATATCATATGATATAATATGTATAAGTATATTTCTGCCGGTTGATTGCATAATTGCGCAAAATTGCAGTTTAGCGGTGTGACCGTCGCGTTCCTTTGCCTTCCCTGTCGGGGAAGACAAAGATGCGTGACCGTCAGACTGATAAACCCCAATTTGAATCAGCTTTCAATCTTTTATCAAACAATTATGTGAAGGAGAAAAAACGAAGCCTGATCAGGCTTCGCCGATAAATTGTATGGACGAAACAATGAAGAACAGTATCCATATCGAGCCTGCCGTAAAGGTGGAGGCGGCGGATGAATGGAACAAACTTTTTGAGAGATACGATGTAACCGAAACCGCGTGGATCGGCGCCGACGGGATCTACTCCTTTGCGCTGGACGGAAACGATGCTTTTGCGAGTGCTACCGAAAGCACGAAGACCTTTTTTATTTTCAGCGATACGCTGTTCGGTACTACAAGCAAGGACGGAAGAAAAGCGGTGCGAGAGGCTATGCCCAACCATACCTCTGCGATCCTTGAGGGAAACAAGCCCGATGCCGCGAGGCGTAGATTTGTTTGGGGAAAGGGCGGCAGCTGTACCCTTGATATGCATGATCTTGACGACAATGAGCAGAAAAATCTTGTGGGCACTTCGAAATGGTTCACAGACGGTCTTGTGCTGGGGGATAAGCTATATCTGTTCTGCTATACCCCCATCGGACTCACCAATGACAGGGTGGACATGGCCGTGTTCCCGATCGTGGAGGGCAACGCTGATTATCAGCATTATTCCCTCATCGAACCTATACCTCAGTTGTATATGCTGACCCCAAAGGGTGAACTGGCCATTGACTACGGATACGCTGTCCACGTAAATACCAAAGAAGCGGGAGCCCCCGACCCTGATGGATATATCTACATCTACGGTGGTGGTCACGGTTGCAGTGGTTACGTTTCCCGCATCAAGGCCGAGGATTTTCCCGATTTTTCCAAGCTGAGATACTATGACGGAAGCGGATGGAGCAAGAATTTGGCTGATTCCGCCGCCGTGATCCAGGGCATATCACGCGAATACAGTGTGACGCCCATTCTCGTGGGCCCCAAGGCCGGGAAATACATAGCCGTATTTATGGATCAATGCGTTTCCGGTGATATTGCCTATGCTATCGCCGACACGCCGTACGGGCCTTTTGGTGAGGCCGTCCGTTTTTACCGCGTGCCCGAGGCCGGTGAGACAGTGTTGGACGCGGAAGGCAAGGAGGATACGGTATTTACGTATAACGCCAAGGCACATCCCCATCTATCGGAGGGAAGCCGTTTACTGATCAGCTACAATACGAACGTGTGGAACGGCGAAAACACACCCTACTGCTATCACCCGCGATTCATTTGGCTTGACCTCAAAACGATTTGAGTTGTCTGGATGTCTCATAGGATATCTCCTGCTTCCATAGTCTCGCGCGGCGGGCTCGTCCTTTCCGTCCATACAGAGTATGAAAGGCAGATGTTGGTTCGTACTTTTCACGATTATAACATAAAAATGTGAGCTTGTCTATATGGCGCAAATAGTTCCGGACATTCAATCGTACGGGTCATCAAACGCAAACAAAACCGAACTGCTTCGTGATAAACGATGTGTTCGGATTTGTTTTTTATTTCAGTTATCCCATATTAAAACTCTAAGGGTGCAGGTATCACGCCTGCGCCCTCTGTTCGTTTTTAAGTTTACTTCTTGCTTTCCAATCTTTAAAGTCTCGCACATTTTCTTCCTTGCTGAAATAGTCGAGAATAAACGGAAGGAAGTTTCTCGAAAAAGTTTAATATTCATAATCGGGGACTTTTTGGAATTTTTACTTCTTTTACTGTATCATAGTGTCCAGATGAAGTCAAGAGATCAGAATATGGTGGAAACCATACCCGTCACAATAAAAGCGATAATGCTGAAAAGTATTAATCCTATCCCTGCGACATTGAGCCATGCGTCAAAAAAGTCTGATTTCGGCTTATTATTATTTTTTGCTATTGATTTTTTTGTTTTCCTTACAACTATCGACCAATATACGTGCTTGGCAGACATAAACGATAGCAAAAAACCTGCCGCGCATATTGTCCAATACTGCCAATCGAGCGCTATTCCCACCACAAGTCTTCGGTAGTCCGCGACAAAGAGAAAAGCAAGGCTCAATATAAAATATAAGACCGTGGGCAGTGTGATCCCCCACAAAAACGGTCGTTTCCCGATTTTTGAAGGATCGGCTTCATAGAGCTTTTCGCTCTTCTTTTTGATCCTTTCTCTTCTCTTTAGCTCGGCTTTGGCTTTAAGTCTCTTGAACCATTGATCCTTATTGACCAAAAGATTCAGATAATCCGCCGATTCTATGTCGTTTGCAAGTCTAAAATAGAAATAGCTCCTGCTGTTTCCTTCAAATAATATGTATTTGAGGATATTTTCTGTATCGAACGCTTCGTTTGATAAATATCTGATGGTTTTGGGAATTGTAACGCAGAAAAGCTTCTCGCAGTTGCTGAACGCGTGATTGTCTATTGCTATAACGCTTTTCGGTAAATCTATTTTTTCTATTTCGGAGCAGGACGCGAAGGCACCCGCGTGAATCAGCTGAAGCGCGCTGTCCTTGTCAAAGAAAATATGCTCTCCCTTGAATTCGAGAAACGCTCCCATCGGTATTTCCTTTACCCCTTCGGGAATGCTTATAAACCCCATATCGGAGTACATAAAAGCAAATTCACCGATGCTTTCGAGACCGCTCGATAAGATCAAGGGCATTTTTACCCCAACCATTTCCGAAAAAACGCAATGCGCGAATGCAAGCTCTCCTATTTTTTTCACTCTGTTTTCCATAGTGATCCAGTTAATGGTGGAGAGTGCGAATGCGTTGTCCTCAATATCGGTAACGCTTTCGGATAAGGTCATCGCAGCACCGGGATTTTCATATCCGCAAAAAGCGCCGTTTCCTATAACGCTGACGTCTTCAAGAAAGCGATCCTCCCACTCAAGACGAGACGGGAAACGAACAATCTTACCTGATCTTTCATATAGTATTCCCTCTTTTGAACAGAAAACGGGATTGCTTGGGTCCACCTCGACCCCGACAAGATTTTTCGCAAGACCGAGCGGAGCCGCGGGAGCGGGGATACCGCCGAGCCACATATCGTATATAGCCGCCATCGACATCGTATTTATATCGTCGGCGTCGTATTCGACTTTCATACCCTCGATCGCGACGGGCAGAATTCTTCTTACGGTTTCGGGAATGAATATATTAGTCGCGTTATTAAAGGACGCTTTGATCTCAACGATCTTTTTCACACCTATGCGCGGAGGAATATATATCTCCGTTTCAAAGCCCCTGTACTCGACGAGACTCAGACCGTCGGAAACCTCCTCGCAGACAAAATCGGATGATACTTCTTCGACTACGCTGAAGGCTTGCTCGATCTTCTGGATCCTGTAAAAAGCGTTTTCGTATTCGTCATCGTACGCTTCTACACGGCTGTTTTCCTCGAAGATTTCGCTTGAATTTGATCCGTACGATACGGATGTATCGTCTCTCGGGAAAACGGGCTCTACCTTGGTGAGAAGCTCGGCGTCCTTCGTTTCGTCAAGATAGTCCGCGGCGCAAAATTTCTGATTGTCAAGAGTGATAGTAAAGTACGGTTTTTTCAATCGCTTTACAAACTCGATCTCCTTGAGCACCGCCGTGCTTCGCAAGAGATTCTCGCTCAGATAGAATATGACGCCCACGCAATTCGGATCGGACAGACGCTTTTCCGCTTCCGCGAACCAGTCGTTTCCCGCGGGCAGGCCCTCGTCATACCAGAAGCGCACCTTTTTTCGGGTGTTATAGGAAAAGAAAGCAAGGTCGTTATATACGGTTTTGTAATCTCTGTGCGAATACGAAATAAAGACGTAATTGCTGTCGTCCTTGCAGTCGTAGGCGGGAATGTGGCGTCTCAGCCACTCCATTCTCTCCACCAAAACCTCCGTTTTGTCCGTGGGCTTAATGGAATTCAGATAATCGGTGATCAATATAAATTTTTCCTCGAAAGAAAGATCTTGAAACATTTTTCTTGTGATGTTCATATAAAACCTCCGGAAATGCAGTACAAATATATTATACCGCCATATTGGGAAAAGTCAACACTTTTCTTGATTATGAGTGGATAGATAAAATTAAAAGTAGCGAAAAAACGATGCGGTGATCAAATAACTTTGCCGCACGTCGGGGTTCTGATTCCCGTACGGGTCACCAAAAAGAGAAGAGAGTAGCAAAGCTACTCTCTTCTCTTTTTGCTTATCTGCTTACCGAATCTGAACCCACTACCCGCCGCTTGCGGCGCGGTATTGGCGCGCGGTAATCAAACATTTAACGCAGTTTAACTTTGCCGCACGTCGGGGTTCTAATTCCCGTACGGGTCACATTTCACCGTTTGTGTAAAGGTTCTGATTCTTCCGTTTCCCGCCTGCGTCAGCTCACTCACCGAGTTTTGCGGCGCAAAACTTCGCCATTCCACAAGGGCTCGATGTCCTTGGGGAAATCTTCAGTAAAACCTCCCGTATAGGGTGGCAGAGAACTTACGTCGCCAAATTTCGTTTTTGCATCTAACCGGTGCGAACCTGATTTTATTCAATTCCTTACTGCTGTCCGTTAAGCTTCTCCGCATCCTGGCTGCTGTAGTAAGCGTTAGCGGCTTCGTTTGAAGCCTCAACTCTCTCTACCAATCCTTCCTCGTAGATATCGGAATAGAGGAAATCCATTACCTCAACCCGTCCATCCTCGGCAACACCGCCGTCGGGTCTGGGATATTCAAGCACGCAATCGATGGCATAGAAGCCGACGCCTGCGCTGTCAAAGCATTCACGTACTCCAAGCAATATTTCCGCCATACGCTCCGCCGAAACGGTAGCATCGTCGATATAGACGGTCAGCTTTCCTGCCTTCGCGCCAAGCTCATTGACGTCATAATAAGCGTTAAGGGTCAGTTCCTCTGTGATCAGCGCATAATCGGGAACGTCGGGAGCATCCTTGTATTCGTTCGTAGCAAACATAAGCTCTCCGTATCCGATATATACGTTATAGGGAAACGCGCTGCTGTCAAATATCGTGTCAATTGTCTTGCGGTAATCTGCGTCGAGCCTTGTGGCGGTATTCCACCCGCTGGTTACGTCACTTTCATAATTATCATATTGCAGCTTGCCAAATCCATTGATCAAAAGTGTAAAGCCACCGTCAACACTGCTCGGTGAGGAAACAAACGCGTGATAGTACCCATCCTTGAAGCTGTAGGTAACCCGCTCAAGCTCATAGTCGGTGTCTCCATAGGTCTCCTCAATGTATTTGTCGGCAGTATTCCTTGCCAATGCCTTTGAAATCGGATTACCGACAAGCGAGTTGGCGAATATGCATACGCCTGCGATCAGCACGATCGCCAAAGTAAGCGCGACTATTTTCAAAATTTTTTTCTTCATCAGTTATTCTCCTTTCTGAAGGCATAATGCAAAAGGAATGCAATCGCTATGCCTATAAATACGAATCCGCTGTAGATCAAGGTCCACAGGAAAGCGGATAGCAGGTCGATCTCTATCAGCTTAAACAAGCAGACGAACATATCGATCACAAGCAAGAGCGCCGGCACCTTGTAAACCGCCTTCCAACGGAAGACATAATAGCCAAATATTCCGACGATAGGCATAATAAGGCTGTTATACATCAGATTTTCTCCGCCCGTCCAGCCAAATCCGAGAAAGATAAAAAATATGATCGCGGAATAAGCAAGCGAATCGAATTGTCTGTTCATTCTCTTCATTATTTTTTTAAAGGGCTTCGCCTCGGCTTCGGGTGCCGCAGGCTCTTGCTTGACCGTGCTCACGGACGAGCCCTCTTTCAAGCCTTCAAGCTCCGAGCGGCATTCCGCGCACTCTTCAAGATGTGCCTTCACGTAATCCGCGGTTTCGGGACAAACCATATCCTCAAGATAAAGCGGCAGCAGATCCCGAACGATACTGCATTCATTTTTCACTGTTCATTTCCTCCAGTCTTTCTTTGATCATTTTTCTCGCGCGATGATAAGTGACGCAAGCCCAATTCTCGGTTTTGCCGAATATCTGCGCTATTTGCTTGAACGAAAGCTCCGCATACACGCGCCACATAAATACCTCTTTATACGGTTCGTTTATGTCATGCAATATTTTTTGTATTCCCGCCACCTCGTCTTGCCTTGCGTATTCCTCCGCTATGCTTGGAGTGAGATCGGGGATATCCTGCATTTCCACCTCGTCAACCGACTCTGTTCGATTGCTTTTTCTGAGGTATGAATAATAGCAGTTTTTCGCTATCTGACAAAGCCAAACGCGAACGTCGCAATCTCCCCGAAATTCGTTTATTGACTTCATCGCCTTGAAGAACGTATCACTTGTTATTTCTTCAGCCACATGCTCGTTTCTCGAAAGCCGCAGAATATACAAGTAAACGTCGTTGAAATACGTGCTGTACAGCTGTTCAAAATCCGTCACCTTATCACCTCCTTCACCTATAAGACTCCGAAGAAATGAAAATCTTACAAACTTTTTTGAAAATTTTTTATTTTTTTGATTTTAAGGTTATTTCGTCCCGCGTCTCATCTTCCTGTAGGTCGACGGCGTGTAGCCCGTGATCTTTTTAAAGGTCTTTGAAAAATAGTTTGCGTTGTCAAACGACAACGTCTCTGAAATGTGAGAGATCGACAGATTGGTCTCACGAAGCAGCTGCTTTGCCCGCTCGATCTTAAGCTTGGTAAAATACGCCATCATAGAGCAGTTTGCCGTCTTCTTGAACTGCTTGAAAACGTAGGACTTGTTGTAGTGCAGGGCTTCACAGATATCAGAAACCGTCAAACGCTCGTTGATATGCTCCATCATATATGCCGTAACCTGACCCGATATCCGTTCGTCAAACTGCTCACGGGGCAAAAAGATAGCCCCCGAGGTGTCCTTTTCCGTCTCATCCCGCATCAGATTGATCAGCAACAGCTCAAGGTAGTTTTTGATCAGCTGCTGTCCTCCCAAAGTAGGGGAGGGGAGTAGCTTCATTTTTTTTAATTCAGGGTCGGAATAGGGCAGGTCAAAGGTCTTTTTGCTCTCGTCAATGATCGAAAAAATAAAATTCAGCAGATTTTTGCTCACCCGCATCCGTCTGTTTTCAAAAAAGCTGACAGCCTCACTTTTACACTCAAAGGAAACGATGAATACGTTAGGCGCGCGCTTGCCATCGGCTCTGTGTGCATGAGAGACCCCCGGCTTGTGAAAAATAACCTCTCCTTCCTTTAATAATACCTCGTTTCCGTCCGTGTAACAGATCAGATCCCCCTTGTCTGCGTATACCAGCTCCCAAAAATCGTGAGACTCCGTATGGCTGACAAAGCTTTTGTCAAATTCAAAATAGTGGATGGTGATGATCTTGCTGATCACCAGCAGATTTTCAATTTTGTGCTTATAATATTTCTTTTCCATATAAAAATATTAGCATACTTTTCGTCAGTTGTCAACGAATTCGGAAAAATAAATTTCACGCAAAAATTTAGTAGATTATTTTACCCTTTTCGTGGATATATGTGTATTGCTTTTTTTATGGAATGATTGTAAAATATAATTGTAAAACAATCCATAGGAGGATCTGATTATGAGAGTATTGGCAATCGGCGCGCATCCCGACGATATTGAGATCGCTTGCGCAGGCACACTTCTCAAATGCAAGGCAAGAGGAGACGAGGTCTTCGTCTGCCATCTTTCCAACGGTGACTTAGGTCACGAGATCATAGAACCCGACGAGCTTGGCCTTATGCGCAGACAGGAGGCAAAAAATGCCGGCGCGCTTGGCGGTTTTACCGTTATCTGGGGCGGCTTTACCGACCTCTGCATCTTTGACAACAAGGAGGCTGTTGATAAGGTAGTCAAGGTCATCCGCGACGTTGATCCCGATTTTATCATCACCCACAACCCCGACGACTATATGCCCGACCACACGGCAACCAGCAAGCTTGTTTTCAGCGCCTGCTTCTCGGCTACCGTTCCTCACTATAAGGCGGAATCTGACAAGCCCGCAAAGCTTGTGCCTATCTTCTATATGGACACCCTCTGCGGCGTCAACTTCAACCCCACCGAGTACGTTGACGTAACCCCCTTCATCGACAAGAAGCTTGAAATGCTGAACTGTCACGAGTCGCAGATCGTTTGGATGCGAGATCACGATAATATCGATTTTCCCGATATGGTCAAGACCTGCAGCCGTTACCGCGGCTTCCAGTGCGGCGCGGACTATGCCGAGGGCTTCCGTCAGTGTCTCGTCTATCTGAAGGGAACGACTAAGAGATATTTGCCTTAAATATGGCAAATTTCGAACATCAATTTGCAGATTTCGGACACAATCTTGAAAACAAAGAACTTAAATGCTATAATTAATAAAGTAATGGAATAAGGAGAATTATCATGGATTTTTTATCAACAGTTAAGGGCTCTGCCCTGGAAGGCTTTTACCCCGCAGGTTGGGATTTCGCAAAGATAGACGCTTGCGTCGGCGAGCCCGAGACAGTATGTGACCGTCAGGATTTCTGGAATCCCGAATTTACCCCCATCAAGTGCGGCAACCTTAACGAGTTCGAAACCTATATGGGTCACGAGATCGCCCTCAAGATCAAGGCGGCAAAGGACGAGGGCAGAAAGATCGCTTTCATTCTCCCCGTTGGCCCTATGGGTATGTATAAGTGGGTCGTTTATTTCCTCAAGGCTTGGAACATTTCCTGCGAGCACGTCTACACCTTCAATATGGACGAATGGGCAGACGGCGAGGGCAACACTCTCTCCAGCGATAACCCCGGCTCCTTCCAGTACGCTATGGAGCAGGCGCTCTTCAATCCTCTCGGAGAATTGACCGTTCCCGCAGATCAGAGAAACTTTGCAACAAAGGCAAATCTCCCCACCTACCCCAGCAAGATCGCCGCACTTAAAGGCGAGGGCGCAGAACTGGTTCTCGTTTACGGTATCGGCAGAATGTGCCATATCGCTTTCTGGGAGCCCACCTTCGCGGCAGATTATGAGACCGCTGCTGAATGGGAAAAGGCACCCTACAGAATCGGCGCAAAGATCCATCCTCTCACCGTTGAGCAGAACGCGCTGACCAGCTTCAAGTCGAGAACAACGTTGGTTCCTTGCAGAGCCAACACCATCGGCCCCGGCATCTTCCTTCAGGCAGACTATGCAATCGGCGGCGCTGACGGTACTCTCGGCAGAGGCATGCAGTGGCAGGGACTTTCTCTTTGGATGACCCTCCGTCACGGCAAGACTCCCTGGATCACCAGCTCCTACATTCCCACCCTCAAGGGTAAGCTCTTCTTCCTTGACGAGCTTGCAGGTCCCCTTGTTGCGGAATGCAACTGATAACAGCTATGAAAAACCAAACAGGTATCGCCGTAGCGGGAACCATACTTGTGGATAAGCTCAACGAGATCCGCGCTTATCCCGCTTCGGGCGAATTGACCAAAATACTTTCCGTCAGCCGCGCGGTAGGCGGACTTGTCCCCAACGTGGGCATTGACATCAAGCGCATAGATTTCTCTATCCCCGTGAAAGCCGTGGGAAAGATCGGCAATGACGGCGAGGGTGACTTTCTGGCGCAGCAATTGACGGCTAACGGTGTTGACGTCACGCATCTTGTCCGCGGCGATTCGGCGACCAGCTTTACCGACGTGATGAGCATTGTGGGAGGGCAGAGAACCTTCTTTACGTATCCCGGAGCCTGCGCTGATTTTGGCGTAACGGACGTTGACTTTGATCATCTTGACGTAAAGATGCTGCATCTTGGCTATTTTCTGCTTTTGGACAAAGTGGACGGTGGCGACGGTGTCTCCATTCTCAAGCGTGCCAAGAAGCAGGGGATCAAGACCTCTATCGATATGGTAAGTGAAAACAGCAACCGCTATCATATCGTCAAGGACTGTCTGCGCTACACAGATAACGTGATCGTGAATGAATTTGAAGCAGGAATGATCGCAGGGATCGAGCCCAAGATCGAAAACCTCGAGCAGATCGCGCGCACGATCAAGGAAATGGGCGTTTCCGAGAGAGTGATCATTCATATGCCCGAGATCGGAGTCTGTCTCTCGGACAACGGCTTCTTCGAGCTTCCCTCGTGGAATCTGCCCGAAGGCTTCATCAAGGGTAAAACGGGAGCAGGCGACGCATTCTGCGCAGGTGCGCTTATCGGCATCTATCGCGATCTCGACGAGATGGGAATTCTGACGCTTGCCTCCAAGGCGGCTACGGCATCGCTTTCCGCAACGGATGCGATCAGCGGAATGGTAAGCGAAGCCGAGATCGACAAGCTCTGCAAGGAGCTGAATATCAATATATAATATAAAAAGAAGGTTTCGATATGCTTGTTAATTTAAACGACGTATTAAAAAAAGCCCAAGAGGGCAAATATGCGGTAGGCCTTTTCAACACTACCGACAGCGATATGCTTCAGGCTGTCATTGAGGCGGCAGAGGAATTGAATTCTCCCGTAGTCATTGGTACTGCGGAGGTGCTTTTGCCCTATGGCGAGCTTCAATTGATCGCTCCCTCGGTCATTGCGGCGGCAAAGAGAGCGAAGGTTCCGGTCGTGGTTCATTACGATCACGGTCTGACCTTTGACAGATGCATGGAGGCATTACAGTTAGGCTTTTCCTCGGTCATGTTCGACGGATCTGCTAAGGATTACGAGACCAATCTCAGAGAAACTCGCGAGATCGTAAAGATTGCGCATTCCTTCGGCGCTTCCGTTGAGGGTGAGATCGGTCACGTAGGCCAGGCATCTGATGGCGACGAGGATCTGACCGATATGTACACCACTCCCGAGGAGGCAAAGGAATATATCGACGCCACCGGTGTTGACGCGCTTGCAATTGCCATCGGCTCGGCGCACGGTGTCTATAAGAAAAAGCCTATGCTGAACATCGAGCGACTCAAGGAGATCCGTGCGGCAGTTGACACACCCTTGGTTCTCCACGGAGGAAGCGGTCTTTCCGATGACGATTTTCGCAATACCATCCACGAGGGAATCGCCAAGGTCAACATCTTCACCGACCTCTGCTTGGCAGGCGACAGAGCAACCACCGACGGCAATGCTCAGGGAATCGGCTACCTCGAAACCCGTAACCTGAAGGTCGCTTATATTAAAGAGGAAGTAAAAAAGAAAATGCGCCTCTTCGGTTCTGAAGGGAAAGCGTGAGAATAGTCAGGGAGGGGGAAGGAACCATTTTTGAAAAATAGGTTCCTTCCCCCTCCCTGCACCCTCCCCCTACCTCCAAAAAACTTTTGGAAAAAGAGGATTGGGTTATTTTTAAAAAAATCATCAAGCTACGAAGCGCTAACAATCTAGCAACCATCCTTTTCTAAAAAGGTTCTTGGGAAGAGGGGAGGGTTTGGGAGGGGAGAGACCTTTCTTCCTCAAAGAAAGGTCTCTCCCCTCCCAAAATTCTCTACTTTGTCAGAATCTTCGCTAAAACAGGTCTGTGAACGACCATAGCGCCAAAGGGACAGAATTCTTGACAGCAGAAGCATTTTATACACTTTTTACGGTCGATGACGGGAGCGTTATCGACCATTTTAATAGCCTGCGCGGGGCAGATCTGCTTGCACTTTTGGCAACCCTTGCAGTCTTTCTTTTTAACCACGGGCTTGGCTTCAAGTGCAACCTTGGCAATCTTGCCGAAAAGCTTGGATTTGCTGTCAAAGAGCAGGCTTCTCTTTACCGCAACGTTCTGATAGTCGGGCACCACAAGGGAATCCACGTCACCGTAGATCTGCAAGCCGTCAACAGAATCCGGAATCAGCCCGCGCTCCCGCGCCGCGCCAAGGGTAGGGATCTCGTCCACCGAAAGGCCGATCAGCTTGGCGCAAACAAGATCCAGCTTGTGGGGATCACAGGATGCCGCAAGACAGCCGATCATTCGGGGCGTGCCCTGTGTCGGGCCATTGCCCTCCATTCCCACCACGGCATCGGCAATGCAAAGCTTGATCTTCGGCGCAAAATACTCATCAATATCCACGATCATCCGCGCAAAATCCTCTGCATTCGGATAACGGAAATGATACTCCGGCTTCATCGTGCCCGGAATCACACCAAACATATTCTTTGCCGCCGCGCTCATTCCCATCATACCGTGAGTCTTTAGCTTACAGAAATCAATAATCGCGTCCGCTTTATCGAGATAGGCAGTATATGAAAAATGATGCGCAACCTTCGCGTCCGCAAAATGAGCCTCCGCTTGCTCAAAATTGCGGTTCAATTCGCCTCCCGCCTCCTCTACAGCGCCCAATCCGCAAACGCTGTAAACGCGATTCAGAAAAGCGGCGTTATAAAGTCCTCCGGGGCTGTCACCTACTACCACGCTTGCTCCGCACTCACGCAGCATTCTGATCAACTCGCAGATCAGGGCAGGGTGTGTTGTAACCGCCTCCTCAGGCTTCGCAAAGGTCACAAGATTCGCCTTAATGGCAATACGCATCCCTTCCTTCACCCATTGAAGGCCTCCGATAGGCTCAAGCAGCGCTTCCAAAGCCTCCTTGACCTCATTCTCCCCGTAGCTTGCGCAGGGAACCACGGCAACATCATATCCCATCATAAATTCTCCTATCCCGCAGCCTTTTTTCAATAAACTGATAAAAGCTTACATTATTTACTATATTGTGTTGCGATCAACCCTAAAATGCAGGAACGAGCCTTCAATCCTGCATAACATTTGTCAAACCGCTGCATATTATATTCATTATAAGCCTTTTTCACCGTTTTGTCAACGGTGAAATCAATGAACAACGATAACCGGCTTGTTTTGGCAAAGCTCACCACAATTTTTGCCCTCCACCTTGTATTTTCAAGGCAAAACCTCTTCCGTACAACCGTTGGTTTAGCAAGGTGACACTTTTTGTGTGAATATTGTGTGAATTATGTGTAAATTAATATAAAAACAAGAGGAAATCTTGTTGACAATCAAAGCACTTTGTGATATGATACCTGTATGCATGATTTGTGCGTCTTTTTTGCATGGCTTGCCGTATCATGCCCGAAAGACGCATATGATTTTGCCTATAAAAACAAAATATTTATGGAGGACTTGAAAATGTTCAAGAAAATGACAAGAGTATTTGCTGTTGTTATGGCCCTTGCAATGGTATTTTCCTGCGTAGCACTTCTTGCTTCGTGTAAGGATCCTGACCAGGTAGAGGGTGGTCTCGTTCGTGACCCCAACGCAGAATACACCTACAACACATTTATGTCAACATTCCCCACAGTATGGAACAACCATACTTACCAGACAGCTACTGACTCCGAGATCATCGGTTACACCGAGTCTGGTTTCTACACCTTCGATTACAACGAAACTCTCGACGGTTACAAGATCGTTCCCGATATGGCTACTTCTGAGCCCGTAGACGTTACTTCCGACTACGTTGGCGAAGAGTGGGGCATTGCTGAAGGCGATACCGCTAGAGCTTGGAAGATCACTCTTCGTCAGGATATCAAGTGGGAAGACGGCACTCCCATTAACGCAAACGACTTTGTTGAATCCGCAAAGAGACTTCTTAACCCCGTAGCTAACAACTACCGCGCAGATAGCCTTTACAATGGTAACATGGTTATTCACAACGCTAAGAATTACTTCTATGGCGGTAAGGATGTTACCCTCGCTGCAAACGGCATCTACGACACCTACTCCGAAGACCTCGATGCTGACCTTGTATTCTCTCTCGCTCCTCCCAGCGACGAGCGTAACTGCGAAGTTTACATGAGAACAAGCTTCGGTTTCCCTGCATCCTACGATGCAGCAAAGTGCGCAGCTTACCTGATCGCTAACTACCTTGCAGACACCGCGTTCACCGCAGAGGCTGCAGCAGCAATGGAAGGCAAGACCTTCGCAGAGATCAAGGCTGATGCTACTCTCAAGGCTGCTTGGGACGCTCTTATCGGCTGGTGGCAGACCGATCCCAACGAGGAGCTTCACTTCTTCGTAGCTGACAAGACCTACGAAGAGATGGAATTCGACAAGGTTGGTATCAAGGCTGTTTCCGATTACGAGCTCGTTCTCATCATGGATAAGCCCCTCGAAGGCTTCTACCTTCTCTACGCTCTGACCGGTGCATGGCTCGTTAAGACTGATCTTTACGACTCCTGCATCACCATCACTGATGGCGTTTACAACATCAACTACGGTACCTCTGTTGATACTTACATGGCTTACGGTCCTTACAAGCTCACAACATTCCAGGCTGACAAGCAGATTGTTCTTGAGAAGAACGACCAGTACTATGGCTACAACGACGAGGCAAACGAGAACTGCTACTGGACAACAAAGATCGTTTACGATTACATCCAGAACGGCGAAACCGCTATGGAAGCTTTCCTCCAGGGTAAGCTTGACGCTAAGGGTCTCGACGTAGACCAGATGGAGACCTACTCCAAGTCCGAGCACTGCTACTACACAACCGGTGACTCCACATTCTTCATCGCTATCAACCCCGACAAGGCAGCTCTCGAGTCCGAGCAGGCAGCAGTTGGTGAAAACATCAACAAGACAATCCTTACAATTAAGGAATTCCGTCAGGCTCTCTCCTTCTCTCTCGACCGTGCAGCATTCTGTCTCGCAACATCTCCTTCCAACGCTCCTGCGTTCGGTGCATACTCCAGCCTCATCATCTCTGACCCCGAAAATGGTACAGCATACCGTACAACAGCACAGGCTAAGAACGTTCTCGTTAACTTCTGGGGCGTTGCTGATGAAATCGGTGAAGGCAAGCTCTACGCTACTGTAGACGAAGCTATCGACTCCATCACAGGTTACAACCTTGATATGGGTAAGGAATACTTCAACACCGCATACGATAAGGCAATCGCTGAAGGCCTTATGGATGAGGATGACGTAATTGAGATCTGCGTTGGTATCCCCAACCCCGAATCCAAGTTCTACAACAACGGTTATGACTTCCTCGTAAACAACTACACCGAGGCAGTTAAGGGCACAAAGCTCGAGGGCAAGCTCACCTTCACAAAGGACGATACAATCGGTAACGGCTTCTCCGACGCTCTTAAGGCTAACCAGGTTAACCTCCTCTTCGGAGTAGGCTGGACCGGTTCTGCACTCGATCCTTACGGACTTATGGAAGCTTACACTTCTACTGACTATCAGTATGACCCCGCTTGGAACACCACTACCGAAATGCTCACCATCGAGATCGGCGGCAAGAACTATTCTGCAACCGTTTGGGATTGGACTCTTGCTATCATGGGTGAAAAGATCAACATCACTGCTGATGACAAGTCTACCGTTGAGTACTCCTGCGGTACTGCTGACAAGAAGCCCGAGGAAAGACTTGACATCCTCGCAGCTCTCGAAGGCGCAGTTCTTCAGACCTACGATATGATCCCGATCATGGACGACGCATCCGCAGCTCTTAAGGGTATGCAGATCAAGTACTATACCGAAGAGTACATCTACGGTGTAGGACGTGGTGGCGTTAAGTACATGCAGTACTACTACACAGACGCTCAGTGGGCAGAATTCGTAGCTTCTCAGGGCGGTACTCTCAACTACAAGTAATATTTAGTTGAAATTTGACTGAATAAGTCGTATTATAAACACGGCTCCCCGAGGGGTAACTCTCGGGGAAGTCGTGTCTTAATCGGGCTGTGAGAAAATCGCAGCTTTCGTTTATGCTGTTGACAAATTGCGTTTGCGCGCCCTTTAGCTGCGCGCTTTAAAAGGCGAGCAAATGCAATTTGCGTATGCGGTAGGTCCTCGGACGTACCAACACAGATCAGCATTTTTTGTATGAAGCGTTGCTTTATGCTACAGTAAAACTAATCGCGTCGCGCTTGCGACAAGAAAGAGGGCAATATGTTTAAATACGTTCTGAAAAGAATTGCATTGATGCTCGTGGTATTCCTTATCATCATTTCGATCTGTTTCGTTCTCGTTAAGCTTCTTCCTACCACACAGGCGACTCAGTTCGGCAAGGATATGGCGATCATCGAACAGAGAAGAGAACAGTTGGGTTATAATAAGCCCATCATTGAACAGTATGGAATCTTCCTGAAAAGAACGCTTCTCGGCGGTGACTGGGGCGTTTCCGAGGAGCTTTACCGTGGACAGGATGTTTGGAGCATTTTTATCAGTAAGCTTCCCGCTACAATGCTTGTTAATACCTATACGATGCTGATCGCCGTACCGATCGGTCTTCTTTTGGGTATTTATGCTGCTCTGAAAAAGAACAAATGGCAGGATCACGTCATTTCAACCGGCGTTATGATCTTTATTTCCGTACCGTCCTACGTATATGCGTTTCTCGTTCAATACCTGCTCTGCTTTAAGCTGACAGGCTGGGTCGGAAAAGAGGTATTCCCGCTCCAGATGCTTCCCGGTACTGATTATTTCACTTGGGAAATGTTCGTATCCCTTGTTCCTCCGATCCTTTCTCTCGGATTCGGTACGATTGCAGGTCTTGCAAGATACACAAGAGCCGAGCTTTGCGAGGTTTTGACCTGTGAGTATATGCTTCTGGCTAAGACCAAGGGTCTTACCCGTGGACAGGCTACCGTAAGACACGCGCTTCGTAACTCCATGGTTCCGATCTTCCCCATGATCATGGGTGAGTTTATCGGTATCATCGGTGGTTCTCTTATCATTGAGCAGATCTTCGGTATCCCCGGTGTCGGACCTTTGTATATCAGCTCTATCACCGCTCGCGACTACAACTTCTTTATGCTTTTGTCTGCCTTCTATACAGCCGTCGGTCTTGCATCCGGCTTGTTGGTTGACCTCAGCTACGGATTTGTAGATCCTCGTATCAGAATGGGAGAGAAATAATGGATTACAAGAATATACCCGTAGAAAAATTTAAATTTGCCGATAGCAGTCGCAGAACCGGTGATAAAAAATTCGACACCAAGCCCGTAAGCTATGCAAAGGACGTTTGGATCCGTTTTTGCAAGAACAAGAGCTCGGTCGTTGCCGCATGTATCATTCTCTTTTTGCTTCTGTTCTCGATCTTTGTGCCGATCTTCTTTGGCACAACCTATTCCGAAAGCCTTACAGACACGACCTACCTGCAGTATGCAAAGCTGCTCCCCAAGAGTGAGCTGCTCTCTAAGGTAGGAATTTGGGACGGTTGCACAGACACAACCATCAACAAATCCGAATACTATTATTGGAACGCGATCACCGAGGAAACAGGCTTTGTCGTTATGCCCAAGATCTATCGCGCAGATTACCAAGAAACGGGAACCATTTCCAACACCACTTATTACGATGTAAAAATGGATTCCTATATCAAAAACGGTATGACCTATCTGACACTCACCGAGGCTCAGTTCAAGGCTATTCAGGCTTGGCAGGACGAGACCGGAATTCAGGTCATTTATCCCGCAGTTGATCAGAGCAAGATCAAAAACAGTATGTACAAGTCAGACGCGAACATCTGGTATGAAAACGACCAGAAGGGAGCTCCTATTGTAAACGCTAACGGCGATTACAAGAATATTTATCTGTCTACAGGTAATGAGGACGGTTACAACAGCCTTCGTGTCGAAGGCGACGACGGAAGCTACCGTTATGCCCGCATCGGCGGTACCTCCGACAATAAGACTTATACCGTTCGTGTATTCAAGTACACTTACTTCCAGTACCGTTACGGCGAGGAGCCCTGCTTCCTCTTCGGTACCAACGCAAAGGGTCAGGACCTCCTTACCCGTCTTGCAGCAGGTGCGCGCTTCTCTCTCGTGCTTGCAGTAGGTGTTTCCTTCGTAAACCTCTTCATCGGTGCGATCATCGGTGCGATTGAGGGCTACTACGGTGGTGTGATCGATATCGTGATCGAGCGTATCATCGACGTTTTGGGCGGTATGCCTCAGATGGTCGTAATGGCGCTGTTCCAGCTGCACTTGGCGTCAAAGGTCGGTCCCGTCTGGTCAATGATCTTTGCCTTCGTGCTAACGGGATGGATCGGTATGGCGGCGCGAACCCGAATGCAGTTCTACCGCTTTAAGAAGCAAGAGTACGTTCTTGCCGCACGCACCCTTGGTGCCAGCGACAAGCGTTTGATGTTCAAGCACATTTTCCCCAATGCAATGGGTACACTGATCACGGGTAGCGTGCTGTATATCCCCGGTGTTATCTTCTCCGAGTCCAGCTTGACTTACTTGGGAATCGTTAACCTCGAGAGCTCCACGCAGACCTCTGTCGGTACTCTGCTTTCGAACGGAAACGGAATGCTCGCATCGTTCCCGCATATTATCCTTTTCCCCGCTTTGTTTATCTCTCTGCTTGAAATCTCGTTCAACCTGTTCGGTAACGGATTGAGAGATGCATTCAATCCATCACTGAAGGGAGTAGAGGACTGATACTATGGAAAAGAAACTTGAAGTTAAAAATTTACGCATATCTTTTAAGACCGCTAACGGTAAGGTTCAGGCTGTCCGCGATATCAGCTTCGACTTGAACAAGGGTGAAACTCTTGCAATCGTTGGTGAGTCCGGCTCCGGTAAGTCGGTAACCTCCAAGTCTATGCTTGGTATTCTTGCAGGTAACGCGATCATCGAGAGCGGTGAGATCATTTACGACGGTAAGGATCTTCTCAAGCTTACAGAAGAAGACTTTTACCGAATCAGAGGCGATAAGATCGCAATGATCTTCCAGGACCCTATGTCCAGCCTCAACCCCATTATGAGAATCGGTAAGCAGCTTACCGAGGCTATGATCCTCAAGGGCAAGGCAAGACAGAAGGCAAGTAAGCTTGCTTTCAACTCCACAATGAAGCTCTTGAACGAAACTATGATCAAGGCGATCGCGGAGGGCAATTACGCAAAGCTTTCCGGCAAAACGCTTGATCACACAAAGAGCGCAGAGGAGCTTACACAGATGTGTAAGGATTTCGACGCGTTCGAGTTCAAGCATATCGAGCTTGAGCAAGCCTTCAACGAGGCTCATCAGGCTGCTGAGGAAGTAACCGCGCTCATTAAGGATCTGCTCTTCCTGATTGAGAAGAACGCTTTCACCGAGCCCAAGGAAAAAATCGCTGAGGTTGTTTCTCTTGCAAGCAAAACCTATAACGATTACGTTGTCAAGGAGGATGCAGAGAAGCTGAAGGAGCTTTTGGTCTCCCTCAAAGCCGACCTTGGCGCAAACACGAAATCCCGCAACTATCAGACCACCCAGAAGGCGCTTGAGGATATCAATGCGATCATTCTTGCCGCTATGGATAAGGAAGTTCCCAACTTCTTCAGAATGGGTTACTATCTGAAGTTTGCATCGGCTGAGCTTCCCGATATGCCCGTAAGTGAGCTTAATGAATTTTTGCTCAACCACATGAACCAGAAGTTCATGAACGCTTTCCTTAAGGAAGCGGAGATTGCTTTGCGCTATTCCGCATTGGTTTATGCCGCAAAGAAGAGAGAAGCACTGAAGACCGCAGCAGAGGTTCTTGCTATGCTGAATTCGACGGCAGCTCTCGATAAAAAGACCACTGTAGCCGCTGCCGATGCACTTATCGCCGCAGTTGAAGGCTCTATCGATATGCTCGAGATCAACAAGGATAACGTTGCTTACACATTCAAGAGCAGCTTGAAGCATGCTGTAAACAACTACTTTATGGCGATCCCGAGAAACAAGGCTGTTCAGAAGGCACACGACAAGCAGCAGGCAAAGTTCGACAGAATCGTTGCGCGCGGAAAGACTCCCGATTGGAAGGTTATTCCTGCCGCACTGATCGACCTCGACGTTGCAAAGCAGGAGATCATCCGTGTTATTGAAAGACTTGTAGCACACTATAACGACGTGCTTGTAAAGGTCAACGACCGTGACTTTGCAAACGAAACCGTGGGACTTGTAGACTTCTTTATGCTGAACGCATCCGAATCCGTCTATAAGGTAACCAAGAGCATGGCAAAGCACCGCGCCATCAAGCTGATGGAGGAGGTTGGTATCTCCGAGCCCCGTAAGAGATTCAGACAGTATCCCTTCGAGTTCTCCGGCGGTATGAGACAGCGTATCGTTATTGCGGTTGCTCTTGCAGCGAATCCCGATATTCTGATCTGTGATGAGCCTACCACAGCGCTTGACGTAACGATTCAGGCACAGATCCTTGAGCTGATCAACAAGATCAAAAAAGAGCGTCAGCTTTCCATCATATTTATTACGCACGACCTTGGTGTCGTAGCGAATATGGCAGACAGAATCGCCGTAATGTATGCGGGCAAGATCGTCGAGTACGGTACCTCCGAGGACGTATTCTACAATCCTCAGCATCCTTACACCTGGGCACTCCTGTCCTCTATGCCTGACCTTGATACCAACGAAAGATTGGAAGCGATCCCCGGAACTCCTCCTAATATGATCTATCCTCCCGTTGGAGATGCTTTTGCAGACAGAAATAAATATGCATTGGAGATCGACTATGAGCTCCAGCCCCCTATGTTCCAGATCTCGGACACCCACTTTGCAGCAACGTGGCTTCTCCACGAAAATGCACCGAAGGTTGATCCTCCCAAGATCGTAACGGAAAGAATCCAAAGAATGCGCAACCGCGGAGGTAAACAGTAATGGGAAACAACAATGAAGTTTTGCTGAAAGTTGAAAACCTTTGCCAGTATTTCAAGTTTACCAAGGCAGTGGATGACGTCAGCTTTGAAGTAAAAAAGGGAGAGGTATTTGGTCTTGTAGGTGAGTCCGGATGCGGAAAAACAACCACAGGTCGTTCCATTATCCGTCTTTACGACATCACCTCCGGTAGCGTTTATTTCAAGGGACAAAGAATCGCCGCAGGTACCGGCTCCTATAAAAAGGCTATTAAAAAAGCACAGGAGGACCTGAAAGCATTTACAGCCGAATGTAAATCCGCCGGTCTTCCCGATGCAGACGCAAAGATCGCGGCAAAGACCGAGGAAACCAAGGAATTTATTGCCGCACAGAAGCTTGAGATCAAGAAGGCAGTTCAAGATCATAAGCACTACGATAAAGACCTTGTTACCAAGATTCAGATGATCTTCCAGGACCCTATCGCTTCCCTTGACCCCCGTATGACCGTTCGTGATATTATCGCGGAAGGTTTGATCATCAACGGTATGAAGGACAAGAAGGAGATCGACGAAAAGGTATTCAAGATCCTTGAAATGGTTGGTCTTGTTAAGGAGCATGCCTCCCGTTATCCTCACGAGTTCTCCG
Organism: Clostridia bacterium; assembly: GCA_017462125.1. The sequence goes on from JAFTRQ010000139.1 coordinate 34,523, forward strand.
GCGGACAGAAGCAGAGAATCGGTGTTGCCCGTGCTATCATTATGGAGCCCGAGCTTATCATCGCCGACGAGCCTGTATCCGCATTGGACGTATCGATTCAGGCGCAGGTCATCAACCTGCTCAACGACCTTCGTGAGCAGCTTGGCTTGACACTTTTGTTCATTGCGCACGACCTTTCTGTCGTAAAGTACTTTTCCGACCGTATCGGCGTAATGTATTTTGGTAAGATGGTTGAGCTTGCAGACTCTGACGAGCTCTTCAAGAATCCTCTCCATCCTTACACCAAATCGCTCCTGTCTGCGATCCCGCTTCCTGACCCCGAGTACGAGAAGCAGAGACAGAGAATCGTTTACAATCCTCTTGCCGCTCACGATTATTCCTTGGAGCAGCCCACTCTCAGAGAGATCACTCCCGGACATTTCGTGCAGTGTAACACCGAAGAGTTTGAGCGTTATAAGAAAGAGCTGAAATAATCGATGGAAGATAAGAAAAAAAATAAGCTTATTTCGTATGTCGTAGCGTCCGCAATGGGCGCTATGGCTGCGTTTGGGATCATGTATTGGCGTGGCATTTTTGACGCTACGGATATCGATACTGTCCTTGCCTTCATCAGCGACGGATTCTTTGTTGTCGGATTGCTGTATACAGGCTTTGGCGTTATGTTTTACATTGTAAACGAAGGAATTCTCGACATCATCGGCTTTGGATTCAAATCTCTTGTGTATCTGTTTACCCCTCGCAGACTTGACAGAGAAGCAGGCGGGTATTACGAATACAAGATTCGAAAGAAAGAAGAACGCGCGCAGAAACCGGTGCACTTTCACATTCTTTGGATCGGTGTCGCATTTATTTTGATCGCGTTGTTGGCTTTGGCCGTCTATTATATGGTTTAATAAAAGCATGGTGCTTGTCAAATCTCTTTATGGAGATTTGACAAGCACCATTTTTTCTATCTGAATTGATTACGTTATTTAAGGAGATTTGGTATACGATTTTCGCTCTTCAAGGATCTTCAATACCTTGTTCCATCTCTCCGCGTGACTTTCGTGTACATATACCGGTTGAAATCCCAGCGAAAGATAGAGACTAATGGCGGGAATTCTGTGGTCGTCGGTGGATAGAAGTGCGCTTTTATAGCCTCTGTCCCGGAGTGCGTGGAGTGCGGCTAAGCCAATTAATCTGCCCGCGCCTAATCCTTGCGCGTCGGCTCGAACGCCAACCATTCTGTACCAGCCCTCGCCGGGGTAGTTCTGATGCTCCACAGCCGTTGTTGTGGCAATCGGTCTGCCGTTATAGGAAAGATAAAGCACGTGTTCGGGCTTGTAATCTCCCGCTTTTATAAGGAAATCAAAGGCAAAGGGAGCACCAAACGCACTTTTGATGATTTCTTCCCAAATCTCTTCCATTCCGCAATTCTCCTTGTGGTGATAGAGCTTGAAACCCTCGGGAAGAACCAGTGGCGGGAGTGTTGTAATGTCGGGATTTCTCATTATTAACTGCGGTAAGCTCATGTCAGTAATTCCTTTCCATATTGGATAATATTCTTAATCTTTTATATATTCAGATGGTCCAAGGGTTAAATTCCGAGCCCTTAAGCTTCAGAATTGCCTCCGTATAGAAGAAATCACCGTAGATCAAGTGGCGATTGGCACCCCCGTGGTACATTTCCTTACCCATCATAAGGCACGGATCGCAATTGTCGCTCCAATCACAGAAGCTCTCATCCATAGCCTTGAGAGTATTGATGGCGGCAGTAAGATAAAGCTTCTTTTCGTGCTCGGGGCAGTGCTTTGCAATCTCGATAAAGCCGCAAGCGGCGATAGCTCCTGCGGTTGAATCATATTGGATAGGCTCTGCGGGAGCGCGGAAATCAACGAGAGGCAACCAATTTTCAACAGCGAGATTGGCGATAAAATCGTTTGCAACCCTCTTTGCGGTATCAAGATATCTTTGCTCTCCTGTATGCGCATAAGCGATAATAAAGCCGTAGACCGCCCAAGCCGCGCCCCTCGACCAGGTAGATCCGATAGCATAGCCCTGACCGCGGTGAGTTCCGATCATTTCTCCCGTTTCTACGTCGTGGAATACAATATGGTTAACGCTTCCGTCGGGACGGACGTGCTGATTCATAGTCATATCGGCATGTGAGACAGCGATCTGCTTGAAGCGGTCGTCACCGATCTCTCGGCTTGCCCAAAAGAGAATCGGAAGGTTCATCATACAGTCGATAATAGTCCAACCGTCGTTGTTTTCCTCTCTCCATTTGCCGTTCCAGGCACGGATGTAGCCTCCGTTCAGCTTGAAGCGGGATGCCATAGTCATAGCGCAGAGAAGATCCTTGTTTCGTGCGGCCTTGTCTCCCGTAAGAGCATATCTTGCGCCGCACATAATGTGCCACATAAAGCCGACGTCGTGGTGTACCCTTTCGATCTCGTTGAAGCAAGCATCCATGATCTCCTCGCAACGCGTGCCGGTCTTGGCAAATTCCTCGTTTTTTGTTGCAGCATACATCATCCACATATATGCGCCCCAAAAGCCGTTAGTCCACATAAAGGGATTGCTCGAAGTGTCGCTGTGATCGCCGTTTTGCAGCGTTGAATAGGGAATCTTATTGCGGCTCTTGAGAGCGGTTTTTGTAACCTTTTTTTCGATCTTCGCCCAGGTTTCGTCTATCCAGGGCTGATTTTGTTTGATTATTTCATCGTAATGCATTTTAATCTCCATTCCGCCGCACACGGGAACCCCCAAAACTCACTTCGTTCGCTTCGGGGAACCCCTATGGGCGGCACAAATAGTAATCGATGAATTTTGCCGGCAAGGCAAAATTCGCGCGTGAAGCAGTTAAATTATCTATAAGTGAGAAGTAACTTTCACGCTAGCCTCCGACTTATAAAGGAATTTTGTCAAATTTGCGGCTGATCATATTTTTACATTTTATTCTACGTTGGTATGTAATCTGTGAACGCCTTTGGGAGAATAGGTAAGAAGATGGGAGATGCCCAGATAGTCACACATCAGATAGAGGATCGAAAGCCACATCTCTGTGCCCATAAGAGAGCATTTTTCGTGCTCAAGGATATTAAAAGCAAACCCCTTACTCGCAACGTAATTTTCAAGAACCGTGTCGATCCACCTTACCATAAGCTCTTTGCCCTCAGTCCGGCGGTATTCCGTCTGCTTACGGCAGAGCCATAAGGGATGGACTACGTCGAGAATATTGCAGGACGTAAAATTCACATCATTCATGCATATGCTACCGTTTTTTAAAACAGAGTCAACCGTTCTCTCGGGATAGGGAATGGGGCGGTCAAACTGCGCATAGGTGCCGCGTGTCAGACGGTAAAAGCCGTTGACGCTACTTGTCAAGTTGTCGCATTTTGTCCAAAGACCGCTTTCTGCATCGCAATTTTGTCAAGCCAGGAAAACAGCGTATCGAGGTCATATGATTTTCCGTGATGCTTCATATTCTGATAAAATGCCGTACCGAGATGATCGATATCCGAGCCCGCTTGCCAAGGATTTGTCGCCCAAGGCAGGGAATCAAGATAGTTGGTAAGCTGTTCTCCGTAAAAGGTATCTGCTTTATCAAAGGGCTTATTTATGGGATATCCGAGATTCTCAAGGGCATAACCCACACTCAAAACCTCATAATCTATCTCCCCTGTCAGCGCAGCAGAAAGCTTCTTTGCTATATCCTCGCGGCTGTTTTCAAGCAGATCAAGACGTTCGAACATAGCACATATCTCTATTGCATCGCAAGAAGGCCGCACTTTGAGCGTGCTTGGCGAATTATCATCGACGTAGACACCGTTCTTCAAGTGTGAGCCGATGATCTCGGGAAGATCGGCTTCAATGTTTTCGCAAAATGCCGCAAGCTTGTCCTTAAAGTATTCTTCAAGGCGGTTCTTGATCGGTCTTGCGGGATTTCCGCCAACGATCATATAATCATCAACATCTTTCGTCACTACCGCGCCCGCGCCGATAACACAATGACTTCCTATATGCACTCCGTCAACGATCGATGCGCCAGCTCCGATCCAGGTGTCGTTGCCCACCGTGATGCCTTTATACGTGCTTGGTTGCTTATCAATAGGCGTGTTCAGATCGGAAATGCCGTGATTGAAGGCGCAAATGTTGACTCTCGGAGCAATACGGACGTTATTTCCAAGGGTAATATTGCCTTGAAGATAGCAAAAAGCATTTACCGAGCAGTTATAGCCGCATTTGAAAGTGCAACCTCGCATCAGTACGTCTGCGCATATTACGGAGCCGTCTCCCAAATCGAGCTTGGAGTAAAAAATATTGGATAAAGAAGAAATGAAGCAGTTTTTACCTAACGCTATTATTTGTCCCTCGTCCCGAAGCTTTTGCTGATGCTCAAGCTGATCGGGAGTGCTGTGATTACTTGTCATCCAAGGGTTATACTCTACTTTTTTGTCCATATATCGGTATCCTTTAATGGCTTTTTATCATTGTATATGATTAGTTTGAGCTGAATTTCGCTGCAGGATTCATATCCATTCCTCGTTTTCCGGTCTGTCCTCGGAAAGCACCTCAAGATGCGCGGGGGGATCGCCGCAATCGTAGACCTCAAGAGCCATGCCGCCCTGAAGCGCGCTTTGGTGTGCTGTGAGCCCCGGAATGTTGTATCTCGCCGCCTGCCAAGCGTTGGTGGGAGACAATTTGCCCGTCATATACGCCTGACAGAAGTCGTCCACCATAAACTTGTGAGTGCCTGCGTGACCTGTGTGGATAGGCTTGAAGCTTTCGGGAAGTCTTTGCATGATCTGAATGGGCGCTTCGCCCGATGCCCACATCCCGTTGACGCAATTCTGAACGAAATCGGGCTCTTCCTTATGCTTGGTCAGCTCAATGGGATTCAGCAGGTCGCTGACGTCCTCGTATTTTGCCCTGTTGTCCTCGGGATTTATGGAAATATAGCTGTGCTGAACCAAAGAGCATTCATAGGATGCCTTTGTACCGTTGAAGCTTGTGATAAAGGTCTCGGGAACCTTCCAGCCGATGCGGCGGTTTTCGCTGATGCGGACTATGGAGCCGTCGCTCATTTTCAGAAGCATCGAGGAATTGGAAAAGGGATTATCCCACCAGTTTTTGCCCTCGCCAAAGATGTCGGTGTCGATCTTGTCTTCATATCCGAATGCAGAGACCTTAACGGCGTGCGCCTTGGTTGCGGAAAGCACCATAGAGGTGGAGTGGGTGGGGTAATAGAAGGGAGGCAACCCTGCCATCTTGCGCCACAATTCGCCCTCGGTGTACTTGAAGACGTTGTATAGTCCCTTCATATCGTGATTGTACTGCGCTTCTGCGTAGACCAATTCCCCCATATCTCCCGTAGCGTACTTTTGGCGGCAGAATACCGATGCAGGGCGGTAGATGCCCGTCTCACCCATAGAATAGGTCAAGCCTGTCTCGCCAACAAGTCGGACAATTTCCTTAATTTCTTCAATACTTGTCGCCATAGGCACGGCTGAGTATACGTTTTTGCCCGCTTTAAGCGCAGCAATCGCCATTTCTCCATGCTGGTTTCTCTGTGAGAAGATCGCGACGCTGTTGATCTCGTCCGACGCAAGCATCTCTTCGTAGGTGTCAAAAATTCTGTCAACCTTGAACTTTTCCATATAGCTTTCAGCTCTGTCGCGAAATTTATCGCAGACCGCAACGTATTCGCAGGCGGGATGAGCCTGAAAAAGCGGCACAAAGTTCCTTGCAAACTGCCCGCAACCGACAAAGCCGATTCTGATTTTTTGTTTCATAGAGTTGTCCTCCGAATCAAATTGTTACATTTTGAGTATATCACAAAATCCTCTGTGTGAAAATGTATCACGGTTGCTAACGCATTGTATAATTGTTGCTAATTGGCAATATATGCTTGACTTTTCCTTGCGATTATGGTATTTTGTAATTGTAAATTCGTTGCGCTTGGAGGTTTTATGAGTTACGATACCGACAGATACAGCCTTAAAAAAGATCCCAACCAGAGCCTTGCGGTAGTGGAGTGCGGCATACAAATATGCCATTCGGGTCATACCGCGCCCAAGATCACTTATAGAACCTATTCCGCCCATTTTATTCTTGAGGGGAAGGGAACCTATTCGGTCAATGGCAAGACCTATGAGCTTTCCCCCGGGCAGGGCTTTATGATAACCCCCGGCACCACTTGCATATATACGGCAGATATAAAGGAACCTTGGAAATACGTTTACGCATCCTTCTGCGGCGTTGACGACGATGCGCTTGTTCGCAATGCCGGTCTTGATGACGAAAACGTAATTTTCAAATTTCCGCTTGACGATGAAATGATACACGACATTTACGCTATGCACGCGGCGGGCAAGAAAAACGAAGCAAAGGGATATGATGTGACGGGGTATTTTCTGCTTTGTATGAGCCGTCTCGTTAAGGCAAATCATACTGTGTCCGCAGGGAATGATCTCTCGGAAAATTACGTCAAGAAGGCTGTTTATTATATTGAAGAAAATCATTCCTTCGATATTACGGTGTCAGACATTGCCTTCCACGTGGGGCTTGACCGCACTTACCTCTATCGGTTGTTCTGCAAGCATTACGGATGCTCGCCATCAAAATATCTTATGAATTATAGGTTGAATCGAGCGGTCGAGATGCTTGAAAACTGTGATCTATCTATATCTGAAATCGGAATTTTGGTGGGCTTTCACGACGTTTCTCACTTTTACAAGGCGTTTACGGCAAAATACGGAATGCCGCCGAAAAAATACAGATCGGAGCATTACGGAGAGGAGAATTGATCGTGAATTACTTTCTTATGGCTTGTTCGGTGCTCTTGGCATCGCTAAACAGCATAATTTTGCGCAAATTCAAAAACAAGACCTTCACCACACCGGGAGACAGTTTCTTTTTCAACAGCGGGTTGAGCATTATTTGGACGGTTATCATGCTGATCTGGTTCTTTGCCTCGGGTGACAGGACTATCAGTGCCGCCGCTATGATCTTCGGCGCGATTTACGGAGCGATACTTTGTCTCTTCCTCTATTTTAAAAATGAATCCATCGCATCTGGCCCCGTGTCACTGACCTCGCTGATCGGCAACTGCGCCTTTATTACCGCAACCTGGTTTGGCGTGATCTATGCAAAGGAGTCTGTAAGCGCCTTTCAGCTTGTGGGAATGGCGCTCATACTTGTAGCGCTTTTTCTTTGCATCAACCCCAAAAAGAGCGCAGAGAAGCTGACATCCCGTTGGTTTGTCTACTGTGTCGCCTTCTTTTTTGCGGGTGGATTTATCGGGATGTTTTATAAGGTCTTCGGCAGGTCTGACGCCGCGCGGGAGGTCAACGGAATGATGCTGACCGCGTCGGCGGTATCCTGCGTTTTGTTCTTCGTCGTAGGAATTATCGTTAACAAGGCGGCTAAAGCGCCTACGCCGACCATCAAAAAAGAATCTCTTATCTATATTTTGCTTTCGGGCATCACGGGTTGCGTTTACATTCGTCTTAACGTGTCCTTGTCGGCAATCATACCCAGCGCGATCTTCTTTCCCGTGGCAAACGGTGGCATAGTTATCATCACCACCGCGGCGGGCGCGCTGATATTTAAAGAGAAACTAAACAAAATTCAAATTGCGGGAGTTGTGGTTGGACTTGTTGCGATAGTCATCACGGGCTGCGGCGAATTTTTGTGGAATCTTGTTTTTTGAACGTAGGAGGAATCAATTATGAGTACGAAAGAGAAATTGCGAGTGGGCGTACTTGGTTGCGGAGGGTTTTCGGTAAGCTTTGTACAGCTTTTTATGGAGCATCCCTTTGTTGAAAAGGTGGCAGTCGCCGACCTGGATATTTCACGAGCAAAGGCATTTGGCGAGAAATTTGGAGTTGAGTATTACAGAACTCTTGACGAATTACTTGAAACAGATATCAACTGTGTTGCCATATTTACCCCCAGACACACCCATGGACCCTTGGTCATTCAAGCCCTCAAGGCGGGCAGACACGTTTACAGCGCAGTACCAATGGCGTCGGAGATCAGCCATTGCGAGGAGATAGTAAAGTTAGTCAAGGAAACGCACTTGACCTATATGATGGGCGAGACCTGTATCTATTATCCCTGCTCAATGTTCTGCAAGGAAAAATATCAGAGCGGGGATATGGGCAAATTTGTCTATGCCGAGGCGCAATATCACCACGATATCGCTCATTTTGGCGCACACCATAAGTCCGAGGAGGCGTATCTCGGCGTGCCGCCTTTCTATTATCCCACGCATTCGATTTCTATGGTGCTTGAAGCCACCGGCTCTTACGTCACTAAAGTGACCGCTATGGGTTATGAGGACACCGAGGACGACCCCTATTTCAAGAAAGAGATCAATTTCTGGGGAAATACCTGTTCAAACGCATTTTCCCTTATGAGACTTGCCAATGGCGGCGTTATCCGCATAAACGAGTGCAGACGTATCGGCTGGAAGGCTCCAAGCTCCTCCGTCTCGGCATTTTACGGCACGAAGGCGGGATATCAGTTCAGCAACGCGCAGCATATTTACGTCAAGCATACCGAGGAGGGCGTTCAGCTTGAGGACGTCAGCGACTACGTCAACCCCGAGGCCATGACGGCGGCCAAAGCAGACCCCGAGTTCAAAAATAAGGTGGCAAATCACATCTGGCAGTGGAACAACTTCGCTCCAATTCAAGAAGCAGACAAAAAACGTCTCCCCGAGGAATATGCAGCTCTTCCCAACGGCCATATGGCGAGCCATCAGTTTCTGATCGATGATTTCTGCACTGCGGCATACAATAACACATTGCCCACGGTCAACGCTTGGCAGGCGGCAAGATATACAGTTCCCGGAATCGTGGCTTTTGAATCCTTGAAGCAGGACGGTGCGCCTATGGAGGTGCCCGATTTCGGTGACGCGCCTGAAAATTGGTGAGAATCACAAGTTTTGTCCACACGATTGACAAAATATTGCATTGACATAATATCCTCTGTATGCTATAATCCTATCGAATCAAAAAATCGGAGGTGCTGAAAATGGAAGAAAAGAGACCGTTTGAAAGCTACTTGACAGACGATAATCTCGTCTTTATCGAAAACGAACACATTCGTATTGGCGCGAATCTTTCCTTGGGCGGTGCTCTGACACATTTGTCCGAGATCGGCGGCAAGAATATGATAAACAGCTACGATTGGGGCAGACAGGTGCAGATGTCCTTCTATAACCACCCCATTCCTTTTGTTCCCGATGGATATCAGATGTCGGAAAGATGGAAGCACATCGGTTGGAATCCCATTCAGTCGGGCGACGTTTACCGTCACCGCTCGCAGGTCATCGATTATCACGCCGACGATCATGAAATCTACGTAAAATGTATCCCTATGCATTGGCCTCTGGACGGCTTTGCGGGAGAATGCACCTTTGAAGTTTGGTACAGGCTTGACGGATACTGCGTCAACGTATGCTCTCGACTTAACAATGCCCGCCCCGACAAGACCCAATACGAGGCAAGATGGCAGGAGCTTCCCGCGGTTTACACCAACGGCGAGTGGTATAAGGGAGTTTCTTACGTGGGTAAAAAGCCGTTTACGGGCGATGAAGTGACCGAGCTCGTAACCAAGGATGACGGCTTAGGCTACCCTTGGCTACAGTTCTATCCCACAGAGAACTGGTCAGCTTTGGTCGATGATAACAACTACGGTCTCGGCATCTACATCCCCACCACAAGCTTTTCAAAGATCGGCTTCTGGGTGGCGGAGAACAAGGGCTTTGGCGGTGTTCGCGACCGTCAGACAGGCTACGTGGCACCCTTTGCTCCCGAGGTGCTTGACCACAACATCGTTTATTCCTATGATTATTCGTTGATCGTGGGTCAGCTTGACTTCATCCGTAAGACGGCAAACGAAATGGACAAGCAGGCAGACCGCCGTCATTTCAGCTTTGAGCACGACAGAGATCATTTCTATTATCATAATATCGTTGACCAAGGCTTCCCCACGGGCGGGTACCTCGACTTTGATTTCGACAAAGGCTCGGAATTCAAAAGTCCGGCAGTCTTTTTCGATAATCAGAAATGCAAGCAGATCATCCTTGATGCCGAATTTGAAGGTCAAATTACAGGTGAGATCGTCTTGAAGCTTTATGAAGGACTTGACGACCGCCATTGGGGCAAAACCGCAGATCACTTGCTCCCCTTTGCAATAGAGGGGGCAGGCAAAAGGGCTCTGCACGCAATCGATATCAGCGCGGCCCCCGATTGCTTCGTTGGATTCTCGCTTCGATTTGCCCGCGAGGGACACCTGAAGGTCTACGCTGTTGAACTGAAATGATCTTGGGAAATTTGGTAAGAATCGCAATTATAGTGCTAAAAAAAAGTAATAAATGACATTGACAAAGCATTTTCCAAATGTTACAATTGAACCGTACGAAATTTTCGTATAATATTATGATTTCGGAGGTTCGATATGGCAACGAAAAAAGAATATTTGAAATATCTTTCGGACGATAATCTGTTGTTTATTGAAAATGAATATCTGCGTTTGGGCGCAAACCTATCCCTTGGCGGCGCGCTTACCTATCTGTCCGAAAAGGGAAAAGAAAACCTGATCAACAACTACGATTGGGGCAGGCAGGTGCAAATGTCCTTCTACAGCCATCCCGTTCCGCATTTGCCCGAGGGCATTGAGAACAATCCCGGTTGGGACTATATCGGTTGGAATCCCATTCAGTCCGGAGATTGCTTCCGCAACCGCTCCGACATTTTAGATTATTACAAAAAAGAAAATGAGATCTATATCAAAAGCGTTCCGAGACATTGGCCACTCAACAACTGTAAGGGCGAATGCACCTTTGAGGTTTGGTACAGATTGGACGGAAAGGCTGTCAAGGTCACCTCGAGGCTAAACAATGCCCGTTCCGACAAAACGCTTTACGGCGCGAGAGGGCAGGAGCTTCCCGCGCTCTACACCAATGCCACTTGGTATAAGCTGGTCTCCTACGTGGATACACATCCCTTTACGGGTGGTGCGATCAGAGAGATCTGCAATAAGGAAAACGGCAGAGGCTGGCCTTGGGAATCCTTTTTCTCTACCGAAAGCTGGGCGGCGCTTGTTGATGACGACGGCTACGGTCTTGGCATATATAACGGACAGACAAACAGATTTGCAGGCGGATTTTACGGAGAAAAGGGCGTCAGAGACCCCATTGACCAGAACACGGGCTACATCACCCCCAGCGCCACCGAGATTCTGGACCACGATATCGTGTATACCTATGATTACCTGCTGATCGTGGGCACCGTGGATGAGATCAGAAAAAAGGTTTACGAGGTGGACGATCCCGAAAGACGCAGAAAATTCTCCTTTGAAAAAACAAGAGACCATTTCTACTACAAAAATATCACCGACAAGGGTCTTGGCAATCAGGATTGTCTTGATTTTGACTTCGATAAGGGCGGTATGCTTTGCTCTCCTCATGCATTTGTCAGTATCGACCGAAAGAAAATACTGATCGATGCTATTTTTGAAGGTGGAGAGATCGCCGGAACAGCTACCGTTCAGGTCTTGAAAGATGGCTTGGATAGCAGGGGAAGAATTCAAAAGTCGGTCGACTTCAAGCTGAACGGCGACGGTGAGCGCAGACTTCACGAGATCGATATGAGCGGAATCGACTCCGCCTACGTGGGAGTGACCCTTGAATTCGCTTCGGCAGGACACGCAAGGATATATTCCTTTGAATTTGCTGATTAAGCTTTTGTCAGATCAGATAAACCGTGTAAGGAGCTGCTATCGGCACTCCTTACAGACTGTCAAAAAAGCTGTCATATCGCAAGAGGAAGAAGAAAAGCGCGAGAGCAATTTAAAAATTACAATATATAATGAATCCCAAGGCACTCATCGAGCTTGCCTTGGGATTTCTTGCTTTTTCCGTGCTTACACTCTGCCGTACGTGTGTACGGCTACGAATGGAAGCACGAAAAATATGCCTGCCTTTTTCGAAGTTTGCCATTTGAGCAAAAACAAAAAACTTGTTAATATGTCGAAAAATTCATTGACAAACCGTACTTCAAATGATAAAATAGTTTTAAAGATAGAATTCTATTTGCGGAGGTGCAATATGGCAGAACAGAAATCCTTTGACAGCTATCTTACAGACGACAATCTTGTCTTTATCGAAAACGAATATCTTCGCCTCGGTGCAAACCTGTCTCTCGGCGGAGCGCTGACCCATCTTTCCGAAAAAGGGAAAAAGAATCTGATCAACAGCGCCGATTGGGGCAGACAGGTACAGATGTCTTTTTACGCGGCTCCCGCTCCTTTTCAGCCCGAGGGCGTTGAGATGTCTAATTCATGGACCTTTATCGGCTGGAACCCCATACAATCGGGTGACTGCTACCGCAACCGCTCCCGTGTGCTGGAATACAGAGCGGACAATAACGAAATCTACGTCAAGTGCATCCCTATGCATTGGCCGCTGAACAACTATCCCGGCGAGTGCACCTTTGAGGTCTGGTATCGCCTTGACGGCTATTGCGTCAACGTATGCTCGCGCATCAACAACGCCCGTCCCGACACTACTCAATATCCCGCAAGACATCAGGAGCAGCCCGCTGTCTATACCAACGGCGAGTGGTATAAGGGTGTTGCTTACGTTGGCAAGGAGCCCTTTACGGGCGGCGAGCTGACCGAGCTGATCACAAAGGAAAACGGTCTCGGCTGGCCTTGGTTGAATATCTGCGCCACGGAAAACTGGTCTGCCTTGGTCGATGATAATAACTACGGACTCGGCGTTTACATCGGCTCAACCAATCTTTCAAAGCTGGGATTTGCCTTCACAAGAGAGCAGATGGGCTGGGGTGGTCCCAGAGACGGTCAGACAGGCTATATCGCGCCTCTCGGATGCGAAATACTTGATCATAATATCACCTATAGCTACGATTACAGCTTGATCGTCGGTCAACTTGATTTCATCCGTCAGACAGCTTGTGAAAAGGATAAGCTTGCCGACCGCCGTCATTACAGCTTTGAGCACGACAGAAATCACTTTTATTATAAGGATATTACCGATAAGGGTTATCCCACAGGCGGCTGCCTTGATTTCGATTTTGGCAAGGGCTCGGAGCTGAAGAGTCCTCCCGTATTCTTCGGCAAGGGAGAGTGTAAGAATATTCTGCTCGATGCAGATTTCGACGGTGAGATCACGGGTGAGGCGATCTGTCACCTTTACGAGGGGCTTGACGAGAAAAACTGCTTGAAGCTTTCCAACCACAGCATTCCTTTTGCTATCAAGGGGAACGGAGAAAGAGCAGTATGCTCCATCGATATCAGCGCGGCACCCGACGCGTTTCTCGGCTTCTCGATCCGCTTTGCCAACGAAGGACATTTGAAGGTCTACGCAATCGAAATCAAATAAGAGGTTCGGACTATGATCACATTGAAAAACGAAAAGCTTACCGTGCAGATCGCAGAGCTTGGCGCCGAGATCAAGAGCGTGGTTTACAACGGCACCGAATATATGTGGAACGGCAGAGCTGAGGTATGGGCAAATACTGCTCCCATTATGTTCCCGATCTGCGGAGGCTTGAAGGACGACACCTACACCTTTGAGGGTAGGGAATATCACATGACCCGACACGGTATTGCAAAGTGGATGGTTTTCGAGGTAGAAGCAGCCTCAGATACCGCCGCGACGTTTCTTTTGCGCTCAAACAGTGAGACCCGTGAAAAATATCCCTTTGATTTCGAGTTCCGCGTATCCTATACCCTTGTGAACAATGCGATTGAGATCGCTTTCAAGGTCGATAACAAATCGGATAAGACTATGTACTTCAACGTAGGCTCTCACGAGGCTTACTATACGCCCGAGGGAATCGAGGATTACGACATTGTTTTCGACAGCGAAGAAACCCTTGTGGCAACACCGCTTTTCGGCCCGATACTCGGCAACACAAGCAACCTTCTTTTGAAGGATTCGAAGGTATTTCCGCTCTACGATAAGTATTTTGCTATCGATGCTCTTGTGTTCAAGGAGGGCATCCGTTCCCATGCGGCAACTCTGCGCAACAGGCGGACGGGCAGAGCGGTAAGAGTGGATTTTCCCGACTGCGAGCACTTTTTGCTCTGGCACAAATATGCCGCTCCCTTCATCTGCCTTGAGCCCTGGAACGGTATGGCTGACATAGTCGGAACAAGCTACGATATCACCGAAAAAGAGGGCATTTCCGCACTCGGTGTCGGCGAGAGCTATCTGAACACGCACAAGATCACGTTTAGTTAAGCATAAAATACTTATGGAAAATAGCCCGTGGGAGAGAATCCCGCGGGCTGTTTTCTGTCAGAATCGCCGAATTTTCAAAAAACGCTTGACAAACCGACGTTACGGTGCTATACTTGATAAAAATTTACCAATCATTTCAGAAGGAGGAATACTATGACGTACTTGAAGCTGATGCCTGCTATTATTTGTAAAGTGAATACCGAAGATATGCCCGCGGAAACCAAGTATTGGTTCATCGGGTTCACTCCTCTATACTCATTTTTAAAATAGATATTTAAAAGAATTTTTTATAATATCAACGTTTTATATGATCATAGCGGCGTGAATCTATCAAAAAGGATTCGCGCCGTTTTTTGTTTTTACTGCAGGAAAACAATATATATTACTAAAAATTTGAAAGGTGGTATAAAAATGAACACTCTTGAAGCCCTAACGGCATATTACGGCAGTTATGACGAGCATAGCCGCCTTGAAACTCGCCGCGGACAGCCGGAATTTATTACAACAGTTACCTATATCGAAAAATATCTCCTGCCCAATATGAAAATTCTTGAAGTTGGCGCGGGCACAGGAAGATATTCACACTACTTTGCGCAAAAAGGCTTTTCTGTCGATGCGGTAGAACTGATCGAGCACAATATCGAAGTTTTTAAAAGCCATACAAAAGACGGAGAGCCTGTCACAGTAAGGCAGGGAAATGCGCTGGACCTTTCAGACATTGAAAGCGATCTTTACGATATCACGCTTTTGCTTGGACCGATGTATCACTTATATACAGAAGAAGAGCAAAAGCAAGCCTTGTCCGAGGCGATCCGTGTAACCAAGCCCAGTGGATTCATATTTGCAGCGTATGTCAACAGCGATATGACGATGTATCAATACTGCTTCGCAAGAGGAATGATCCATCATCAATTGACGGCGGAGAAGATAGACCCCGAAACCTTTAAGCTCTACTCTTTGCCGGAGGACGTTTTTCAGCTATACCGCAAGGAGGATATCGATAGGCTGATATCAAATTTCAAGGTTGAACGCCTGCATTACATAGGTACGGATATGCTAACGCATTTTATCAAAGCAACGGTCGATGAAATGGATGACGATACCTTTGATCTCTATATGCGCTATCATTTGAGCATTTGCGAGCGTTCCGATATGATTGGAGCGACAAATCATATACTTGATATTTTCAGAAAGGAGCCTCTATGAATAAAAACAAATTGGTTGTGATCGCGCGTCTTGATCCTATCGGAAATCAAATCTTATCCGATATGAAACAAACTGCACATACGTTGCAACACCAACACTATGCAAATTCTGCGGATTGGCCGCCCCACGTTACCATCGCAGCATACGAAGGTATGGATGAAAAAGAGCTTTGTGCTTACACATCCGAATACGCGGCAACGCACTCCGCATTTGATATTGCTTTTCAAGAGCTTCGTATTTTTCCCCGTGCGGTTGGTTTGGAGACCGAGGTTATTTATGCTTTTCCCACGCCTTCCGCCTCACTGTCTGCATTTCACCGCGGATTTCACTCACGATACGATGAATATTGCGGCAACTACGGGCGGCAATCGGCAAGTGCGGATTATACTTTTCACAGCACCCTTACGATCTGCCACCACAACGATACCAATTCCGTTATGGAGAAGCTACAACGAAATTTCAGCCCTTTTACCGCCCGTGTAGTTGCTTTGGAGGTTTATCGAAACCCTTGTGAATTTGTTGCGCGGTTTGAATTGCAGGCTTCGCAAAAAATATCGATCAGAACCACCTTACCGGAGGAGATAGATACGCTTACAGCCTTGCAAAAATCCGCATTTCTACCTCTATATGAAAAATACCACGACGAGGGCAATCCCTATTTGCGTGGGGCAGAGGATATTTTGATGCGGATGAATGAAAATTACCGTCACTTTACGATTTTTTGCGATAATGAGGTCGTTGGCGGCATATTCTACCGCGTGCATGGCAAGTATACACCGGAAAAGTTTCTTGAGGACGGGGAATATTATCTCTGCCGCATCTATATCGATCCCAAGCATCAGAATAAGGGCTTTGCAAACGCCGCAATATTGCTCTGCGAAAAGGAATTTCCCGATGCAAAGCGTTATTTCGTGGATTTTCCCGTGGATATGGAGAAAAACAGACGGTGCTATGAAAAGGCAGGCTTTCACGACACAGGAGAGCGCAGGGAAGCTGATATCGGCTTGACCTTGGCGCTGTTTTGTAAGGAAATCGAGAAAAACGAATCGGACGCACCGCAGCATCCCTTGATCTTTCCCGTTGAAAGGGATCTGCTGCCTCAATGCCTTGACGTGATCCACAAAAGCTTTGCAACCGTTGCGGAAGAGTTTGGCTTGACACCGGAGAATTGCCCCAAGCACACATCGTTCATTCCGCTTGCATTTTTGGAAACACATCTGCTTTGGGGTTGGCAGACCTTCGGGCTTTTTGCGGGCAAAAAGGTCATCGGCTATATGTCGCTGTCCAAAAAGGAAGGCAAGACGTACGAATTACACAACCTTGCCGTCCTGCCCGAGTACAGACATCTGGGCTTTGGCAAAATGATGCTTGATTTTGTAAAGGAAACTGTCAGGAGATCGGGCGGCGAAAAAATCGAGGTCGGCATAATCGAGGAAAGCACAGTCTTGAAAAATTGGTATATCAAAAACGGATTCCGACACATCGGAACGAAAAAATACGACCATTTACCCTTTACAAGCGGGTATTTGGAATGGAAAGTAATCTAACAAGGCAACTATTCAGATGTAGCTTAAAATTGCAATTTATCGGTGAGATGCACGCCGCCGTGACGATTATTTTAAAACCAATGCCGGCGGACCGTCGAGGACGCCGGTCCCTACAGATCAATCGGTTAAAAATCGTTCTACGGTAAGGAAATACACCACAAATGAATTGTAGGGACCGACGTCCTCGGCGGTCCGCAAAACGAACAATTTGAACCGATGAAACGGCGAGGTTTTGCAATTTCTAACATTTCGACAAATCAAAATTTGAAACGCTGACTAAATAGTTACATAACAAAGGAGATCTTATGAAACTAATATTATCATCAAGCGACTTCGGGAATCCCGAGTCTGCACAATTTATACGGGATAACGTCAGCCCGCCTATCACGGATTGCAAGGTATTATATTTCCCCAATGAAAAGGCTACGGAAGAAAAGATCAAAAGCAACAAATACGTCAAGCGCCTCAGCGAGCTTGGCTTTCGCAAGGAAAACATATTTGTTTTCAACTATTACGACCCCGAGCCCTATTTTTCATTGAAGCCCGATCTGATCTATATCAGCGGCGGTAATACCTTCGGCACGCTGAAGCGCATCCGCGAGTCGGGCGCCGATCAGCTGATCACAGATCTTGTGCATAACGGCGCTACTTATGTGGGAGGCAGTGCGGGCGCCCATATCGCCACGGCGAACATTTCACACGTTGCCAAATATGACGGGGACACCTACGGCTTATCCAATCACCAAGGGCTTGGGCTGTACGGCGGCATCCTGATCTGTCACTGTGGCGACGACAGACGCGCCGACTACAATCAATTAAACGCCGAAGGAAAGTACCGCGTAACGGCATTGAAGGACAACGAATCAATCATCATCAGGGAGGATTAATTATGATATTTCAAGAAAAACAAATCACATTAAAAAACGGCAAGACAGCCATACTGAAGAGCCCCGAGGTAAGCGATGCGGAAAAAATGTTGAATTACATCGCTATCGCCTGCGGAGAGACCGATTTTCTCGCAAGATATCCCGAGGAATACGAGCGAATCGGTATTGACGGCGAACGGGACTGGATCATAAAGGGCAGGGAGTCGCCAAACAGATTGCTGATCACCTGCTACGTTGACGGGGAAATCGCGGGCAACTGCGATCTGACCTTTTACGGCGGCATAAAAACACGTCACCGAGCAACCATCGGAATCGCCATTCTGCAAAAATATTGGAACCTTGGCATCGGGTCACATATGTTCGAGGCGCTGATCGCGGCGGCAAAAGCACACGGCGGCATCGATTTTATGGAGCTTGGATTCATCGAAGGAAATGAACGCGCAAGGCACTTGTACGAAAAGTTCGGATTCAAGATCGTTTCCGAAACACCCAACGCCTTTAAGCTGAAGGATGGCAGAATGCTGAAGGAATTTTATATGCAGAAATATCTGTGAAAAAAGCAAAACTTGTCTTGACTTGTCTCTTTCGCTATGCTACAATGAAGGTGCAAAACCACCAAAACCGAAAGGACGGTAATTCAAATGACAAACAACCCTCATTATCGCGCCGAAGAAGAAGACTACAAAATACTTGACGAAAACGTAGTATACGTTGAAAATGAATATATCAAGCTTGGAGCGAACATAGCACTTGGCGGCGCTATCACTTATCTTGCCGAGCACGGGAAAAAGAATCTGATCAACAGCTGGGACTGGGGACGGCAGGTTCAGCTTTCCTTCTATTCAGGTCCCGCGCCTTTTCATCCCGAAGGCACAGAAATGGGAGAGCATTGGACTCACACACCGTGGAACCCTATACAGACGGGAGATTGCTTTTTCAATCGAGCAAAGGTTTTAGAGTATAAGATCGAAGGTAACACGATGTACGTCAAGTGCATTCCTATGCAGTGGGCGTTGAATAACGTGCCCGGCGAATGCACCTTTGAGCTTTGGTATACGCTCGATCACAAGACGGTAAACGTTACTGCAAGATTAAACAACGACCGTTCCGACAAAACACAATATCACGCGTTTGGACAGGAATTGCCTGCGGTGTATACCAACGGCGAGTTTTATAAGGTCGTATCTTACGTTGGAGATTGCCCCGGAACCGACGGTGAGCTGACCGAGGTCGTCAGTAGGACGACGGAGCTGCGCTGGCCTTCGAAGTTTGTACTCTACCCCGAGAGTTGGGTGGCATTACTTGACGATAACAATTACGGTCTCGGCGTATACAATCCCCACACGTGCGGCGCGATTACCGGATTTGCGGGTAACGTGTCCGATATGGGTTGGGGCGGAGCCAAGGACGGTCAGACGAGCGTTATATCAATGACGACGCGTGTTATCCTTGATTACAATATTGTATATACGTTCAATTATTCTCTCATCGTGGGCGAGGTTGACGAGATCAGAAAAACCGCGCTCAAATTGGATTCTAAAGCGGAGCACCGAAAATTCAGCTTTGCGGAGGATCGTCAAAACTTCTATTATAAGGGAACAAAGGACAAGGGCTACGGCAACCAAAGCTGTTTGGACTTTGATTTTGAGCAGGAAACCATGCTTTGCTCACCGCTTGTGTTCGTTTCTGCAGGTAAATGCAAGAGGATCTTGTTAGAAGCGGAGATTGACGCAGAGGTTGTTGAAGGCAACGTGGAATTCAGCTGTTACGTCGACCCCACGCACCAAAGCGATAAGCTATCCTTCTACGCAGAGCAAAAATTGCCCTTTAAGCTTGATGGAAATTGCGGCAGAAGAATTTACGAGATAGACGTTAGCGCTCTTAACAAGCCGTTTTACAATTTTAACTTTGAATTTTTGAGTAACGGTCACGCAAAGGTCTATTCTATTGAATTGTCCGAAACGTAGTCATTCATTTTTTATAGTTTATCGATTTCGGTTTTCTATGATGCAATCACCGTTCGATATTAATCATAACAGCGAAAAAGGAGATTATAATATGTCAAATCAAAATCCTCATTACACCGCAGTAGAAGAAGACTACAAAATACTTGACGACAACGTAGTCTTTATAGAAAACGAATACATCAAGTTCGGCATCAATGCCGCACTTGGCGGCACTGTCACTTACCTTGCCGAGCACGGCAAAAAGAATCTGATCAACAGCTTCGATTGGGGCAGGCAGGTACAGCTTTCCTTCTATTCGGGTCCCGTGCCCTTCCACCCCGAGGGAACCGAAATGGGTACGCATTGGACACATACCGGTTGGAACCCCATTCAGACAGGCGACTGCTTCTTCAACCGCGCCAAGCTCTTGGAGCACAAGATCGAGGGCAATACGCTTTACGTCAAGTGCATTCCCATGCAGTGGGCTCTGAATAACGTTCCCGGCGAATGCACCTTTGAGCTTTGGTACACTTTGGACGGCAAGACCGTTAACGTGACCGCTCGACTCAACAACAACCGCTCTGATACAAGACAGCATCCTGCCTGCGGTCAGGAGCTCCCCGCAGTCTACACAAACGGTGAATTTTACCGCATCGTTTCCTACGTTGGCGAAGAGCCGAGAACGGGCGGCCCGCTGACCGAGATCGTCAGCAAAAATACAGGAGACAGACATTGGCCAAGCGAGTTTATGCTCTATCCAGAGGGTTGGGTCGCGCTGCTTGACGACAACGACTACGGTCTCGGCGTCTACAATCCCCACACCTGTGCGGCTGTCGGCGGCTTTGCAGGCGGAGTGGAGCGTATGGGCATAGGAGGCGCAAAGGATGCGCAGACAGGCACTGTCAGCCCCACCACAAGTGTCATTCTCGACCATAATATCGTCTATACCTTCCATTTCTCGCTGATCGTCGGTGACGTCGAAAGCATCCGTGAGACCGCTCTGATACTTGACGCCAAGGTGGATCACAGAAGATTTGATTTCAGCAAGGACAGACAGAACTTCTACTACAAGGGCACCACCGACAAGGGCTTTGGTAATCAGGATTGCCTTGACTTTGATTTCGACGAGGACGTTTGGCTGCGCTCGTCCTTCATCTACGTTTCCCGCGGCGAATGCAAAAAGATTTTGCTGGATGCCGAGCTTGAGGGCGGCGAGATCGAGGGTGTTGCAGGCTTCCGTTGCTACGCTGAGACAACCACACCCGACCGCAAGGGCTCACCCTGCTCTTGGGACGAGGTACCCTTCAAGCTCTGCGGCGACGGCACAAGAAGGATCCATGAGATCGACATCTCAGCAATTGATAAGCCCTTCTTCAACACCAATCTGATCTTTAAAACAAAGGGACACGCAAAGATCTATTCCTTTGAGCTGAAATAATAAAATAACCAAAAAGGCTTGGTTCACCGCAACGGTGAATCAAGCCTTTTCATTATGTAAAGCATTAAACCTTAGGAAGTCTCTCCAAAGCCGTGGCGATCTCCTCGTCTGTGGGACGGTAGTCCTGCAAAACTCCATTGTGGAACTTTTCGTAGGACATCATATCGAAATATCCCGTACCGGTCAGACCGAAGACGATGGTCTTTTCCTCGCCCGTTTCCTTGCACTCCTTGGCGATATCAAGCGCGACCTTGATCGCGTGGCTGCTTTCGGGAGCGGGAAGGATACCCTCAACCCGTGCAAATTCCTCTGCTGCCGCAAAAACCTCGGTCTGCTTGACGGTAACGGCTTCCATAAGTCCGTCGTCATATAGCTGAGAAAGTGTGCTGTTCATTCCGTGATAGCGCAGACCGCCTGCATGGGTTGCCGCAGGCATAAAGTTAGAGCCCAGCGTATACATCTTGGAAAGGGGACAGATCATACCCGTGTCGCAGTAATCGTAGGCGTATTTTCCGCGCGTAAAGCTGGGACATCCCTCGGGCTCTACGGCGATAACGCGATAGTCAGCCTCGCCACGGATCTTTTCACCCATAAAGGGTGCGATCAGACCGCCGAGATTACTTCCGCCGCCGGCGCAACCGATGATCACGTCGGGCTTGATTCCATACTTATCAAGGGCGATCTTGGTCTCAAGGCCGATGATCGATTGATGAAGCATTACCTGATTGAGCACGCTTCCGAGAACGTAACGGTAGCCCTCGGTACAAGATGCCTTTTCGACCGCTTCGCTGATCGCGCATCCAAGGCTTCCGCCGGTACCGGGATGCTCCGCGAGGATCTTGCGCCCTGCCTCGGTCTCGGTGGAGGGGGAGGGAGTAACGCTTGCGCCATAGGTACGCATAACCTCACGGCGGTGGGGCTTCAGCTCGTAGGAGCACTTAACCATATAGACCTTGCAATCAAGTCCGAAATAAGAGCAAGCCATAGAAAGGGCTGTACCCCACTGACCAGCTCCCGTCTCGGTAGTAACGCCAACGAGCCCCTGCTGCTTTGCATAATATGCCTGCGCGATGGCAGAATTGAGCTTGTGGCTTCCGCTTGTGTTGTTGCCTTCAAACTTATAATAGATCTTTGCGGGAGTACCAAGCTTCTTTTCAAGGCAATATGCGCGAACCAGCGGCGCGGGACGGTACATTTTGTAAAAATCCCTGATCTCCTCGGGGATCTCGTAATAAGCTGTGGTATCGTCAAGCTCCTGCTTGATCAGCTCGTCACAGAATACGCCGGCAAGCTCTTCCGCGCTCATAGGCTGATGGGTCACGGGATCGAGCAAGGGAGCAGGCTTATTCTTCATATCCGCACGAAGGTTATACCAAGCCTTCGGCATCTCATTTTCTTCAATATAGATTTTGTAAGGAACGTTGTTTTTGTTTGCCATTTGGGTTACCTCTTTCCATAAAAATGTGTGATGTTTCGGGACGTGCATAAAAACAAAAACGCCCATCCCTGCTGAAATGCCGGGACAGGATCGTTAAAATTCCTGCGGTGCCACCCTGCTTGATGTAAAACATCCACTTTTCATACGTTGCGCGGCTTCCGCGCAATATACGTTGGCCTTTGATTACGGAGAGCCGTCTCCGTCTCACATACTCCGCGCGGCTCATTTTGACCGCCCGTTTCAGCTCGCCCTCGGAAGTCCATTCGGCAAAACGTTTTTCTCCGCGATCTCACCCTCCGCGGCTCTCTGTGCAAAAAGAGGTCTGCTTACTTACTCTTCCTCATCGGTTTACACTTTAGCTTGCTAAAGATGTTAATATTATAGCACTCCGCCGTCGCCTTGTCAATAGGTTTATATAAAAAACAATATTTTTTTCGAGCCGCAAAGCAGGGTCTTCCGCTTCTACGGCCACACAACGTGCCGAAAGCCCTTGACAAAAGCAAGATTTTAATATATAATTTTTATATGAGCGTGTTCACAATAAAATTTTTGGAGGAACAAATGCCAAAGATCATAGAAAACGTACGTGAAAATCTGATTGAAGAGGCGAGACGACAGATCAGAGTAAGCGGATATGCAGGAATGACTATCCGCTCGGTGGCAAAGGCTTGCCTTTTGGGAGTCGGGACCGTATATAACTACTTTCGATCAAAGGAGGAGCTTGTCCATGCGGCAATGCACAAGGATTGGAAGTTATCGGTGGAAAGGATCCGCATATGCAGTGAAAGCACCGACGATCCCGAGACATTGTTGCGGTGTATGTACGACGAGCTCAGCCTGTTCATCAAGGAACACGGCTATCTGATCTCCGACACAAACGCAACAAAGGTGTTTGCGCAGGTCTACGCCACCGGACACAGCTATTTGAGGGAGCAGCTTGCGGAATTCTTAAAAACAACTTGCGACAATTATGCGCAGGAGCCCTCCGAGCTCTTGCCCGAATTCCTTGCGGAGGCGATCTTAACGTGGACTTCGGTAGGGAAGCCGTTTGAAGAAATTTATGCCCTGCAAAAAATACATTTCAAATAAATTCATTTCAGGAGGATTACAATGAGTAGCTTTGAAGATCTTCGTATCGTTGACAATTTTTATCAGACGTCACTTTTCTTTCCGATGCCCACCGTGCTCATCAGCACGCTCTGTGAGGACGGAAGCACAAACCTCGGCCCCTATTCCCTGATACAGCCCTATTACGTAGCGGGAAAGGATTATTACGCAATGCTCCTGTCCTGCAGAAACTCATCGAACACCGCACAAAATATTTTGCGCACAGGGAAATGCGCCATCAATTTTATCACGGATGAGTCCAAGTATTTCAAGGAGGCGGTAAAGCTGTCCTGACCCGGCGACAAGCCCGAGGAAAAGATGCCCAAGTGCAATTTCAAGCTTGAAAAAAGCCTGATCGAGGAAAAGAACCCCGAGGATAAGCGTCCTATGGTTATGAGCGAGGCGATGCAGGTCATCGAATGTACCTGGGTGCGTGAGCTTGACGGCGCAGACCGCGATCTGCCCGGCTGTCTGAACGGCTATGAGCCTCCATATCACGATTTCAACGGTATTACAAGCAAGTTTGGCGCGCATTTTATTCTGAAGATCGACAAGATCCTGATGAAGAAAAAATACAGCGATGCCATCATAAACGGTGTCAAGGCAAAGGATTTTCCGAATCTTCCCGTGGATTACGGCTACCGTGACAGCAAAAACTTCTGGTATCACCGCAAGACCAGAATGAAATCGGAGCTTTTGCAGATGCGTCAGGCTTCCTTGGAATCGGTACGTTATGCTGCCGACCGAGCAGACGATAAGGTCAAATTTACAGACGATGCTTTGATGACCATCCTCGGTGTGCCGCGCGTATTTTTACCCTTGGTTCTGAAGGGATGCGTGGAATGGGCAAGAGAAAACAACGTTGAGCTTGTCAACGCAGAGCATATGCAGATCATCAATGACAAAAGAGCAAAGGAAAAGAACAAAAAATAACACAAATCGGGATGCGACTCTTTCGCATCCCGATTCATATTTTTATTCATTGATCCAAATAGGATTGCCGACCGCAACCACGCATTCGTGGGTCATATCGTAAATATCCGCACGGTAGAAGGCACGCTTTTGTACCTCAAGCTGAAGCTCCTGAGGCTCCTTACCGTTGAACTCGGAGGAATAGACCAAGCCCTTATCGGTAAAGATCCGCAGAGCATAAACGGTATTTTCTCTCCATTCGGGCGCGAAGAAATCTGCCACGCGCAAGGAGAGCTTCATGCCGTCCTTGTAGTCGATCTCACTTCCCATAGGATGGCTGTCGATCGCCATCTTGATACCGATGGCACCAACGTTAAAGTCACCCTCGTGCATCTTGTTAAAGAATGCCAAGCCCGACTTTTCAGAGGTATAGAAGGAGGAGAGCGCGCTGTTTTTGGTATCCGTATGGCTATCTGAGCCACCCGACGCATAAACTCGCTTACCCATTGCGATCAGATCGCACCAAAGCTTATAATTGTTTCTCGTTGCCGCGCTGTAAACCGTATCGTAGATCGTCTCGATATAGGTGTGCTCACCGTAATAGTAATCCAAGGGATCGCTTGATACCAGCATGGTCTTGGGGTGGGCGTGTACAACGATACCGCCGATGGATTTTACGTAATCGAAAAGCTCAATATAGCGAGATTTAGGCGCGGTGAAATATCGGAAGCTACCCGTCAGCTCGTCACCGTGAAATTGGAACTCGGGGAAGTTGGCAAGCACCATCGCAAGCCCGTACTTGTGGGGGAAGAGCATATTGTAGTGAATTTCAGCCATTCCGTGGCGGCAAGCGTTCAGCTCCTTCAGGTGCGCGCCGGGCTCGGTGCCGATGATGAAGCGCTCCTCATCCCACTCGGGGAGGAAAAAGCCGCGCATCTGCCTATGGTCAACCACAGCGGCAAAATCCACGCCCAGCGCGTCCATCTTGGCAGGCCATTCATTCATAGGCTGATTTCCGTCACTTGTACCGCCACACTTGGTGTGAACGTGCAGATCTCCTCGATATATACTTCTACCCTCATAAAGAGCGTCCAATGCCGTCATATCGCGGCCGCTGTTTCCGATCACTACGTGAGGATCCTCGGTATCGCTTTCCCACGCAAGGTCTCTGTTGCCGATATGATCGGGAGCGTCGACAGGAATGACCTTTTCCGCAACGGCTACCGCAAAGCCTTCAAATACAGAGTCCTGCAATGCAACACATTCGCTGTTTCCAAGGGTCTGCACAGCGGGGCCTTCATTTTTCCTCGTGTCGAGGAAGTAACAATCCTTCAGCGTCAAGCTGACGTTTTCAGAGGTTTTGGGAGTCAACGGCGCACAGCCTGCCTGCGATGCGTTGACAAAGCAGGTGTTTTCAAAAATCAGTTCAAGCTTGTCGTTTCCGTCAGCATCCGATGCGGTCATAAAACCGCCAAATCCGCTGTTTTCCTTGAAAAGAGAGTTCTTGATAACATACTGCGACGTATTTCCGCAGGTATTCGACCAAGTGCGGGAGGAATTGGTAAGACCGAAGGTCTGATTGGTACAGGCGTGAGTCAAATGATCGAAAACCGCCCGTGTTGCGCAGATATTGATAAAATACGCACCGTAATCGCAGTCATCAAAATCCACCACGCGGATATTCTCAAACAAAACCTCACGCTCCACGGTCTGCTCCGCCTTGGTAGGAGCGAAGGTGTACAGCGTATGTCCGTCGTGGCTTTGGTGGATCATATTTCTGAAGCTGATCTCATATTTTCCGCCGCTCCTTCTCAGATCGTTGAAGCGAGCGCCCTTCACAGAAAATCCGTCCACAATGATCTTCTCGACGGTAGGATCTCCTACTTGATAGACTCCAAACCAATAGCTTCCGTAAAGCACCGATTCGTTTTCCTCGCGGATCGGATTGATGTCGGGAGTATCACCGCGCAGGGCGGGGAGCTCGGGCATAACACCCGCATGCTGACCTAACAGCATAACGGAACGGTTAAAAGCAAATTTGTCTATGGTGTGTCTGCCATCCGAAAACAGAATAACGGGAGCTTCGATCTTCAGCTCCTCCAAGCCCGAAATTACCTCATCGGGTGTATCGACAGCCATTTTATTTGCCTCCGCAAGAGACGGAAACAGATTGACTCCCTCGGTCACAGCATAGCTTATGCCCTTATATGTAAATGAATCCTTTGAAGCGTTTTCCCAATCGCTTTGTACGGCATAATAGCCCTTTGGTAAAGTCAGAGTGCTCATAAAAAAATCCTCCTTCCGATTTATCCCTTTTATTTTAGCACATTGAAAATATTTTGTAAAGGTAAATACGGGAATTTTTTCTGTAAAATCGATAAAATCGCGATTCTCCGTCAATCATATCCCGACTTTTGTTTCCTTTTGTCGGGGTCTGCGCTATTCTTTTAGAAAAAAACTTGCTTCGAAAGGAATTTGTTGGTTGACTGCAGTCAAAAATCGTGATATAATAAAAGTAGCACAAACAACAATCAGGAGGTTTTCAATGACTCAATATATAAAAAAGACAACACGTCCGTCGGCATGGATCCTGACAACGCTTATGATCATATCCGCTATGCTTTGCGTACATATAGGCGCCACGGACACCGCCACGCCCGAATCGGATCCGATCTATACGGATAATGTGGCATTGCTTGCGGAAAAGTATGGTGCCTTATCAAGCATAAAGAATCAAAACGTAATTACGGAAGTCGGGCGGTTGGTGAATCCGTACGTTGAAACATATGAGAAAAAGATAAATAACATTGAAGACAGCAAGCTTTACGAGGAATCCACCGCAAAAACGATCGAGCTGTATTACGCACAGGGTGTTGCGGCCAATCAGATCGCATGGATATATTACAGCTATATCGGTCAGTTTGACGGAGAGGCAAAGCAGGCGATAGACCGCGTTCATAACGGTGTGCATTCCGCAACGGAGGAGATCGATGGCTTGCAGGACGAGATCTCTCACGCGGCAAACGCAGAGGATCTGACAGAGCGCTTGGGCCTCTCGTATAACAATAACGGACTCTGCGCACGGATGTTTGTGGCGATCTACAGGCAAAAGCTGCTGATGCTCCTTGAGGAAGGAGATTCCGATGCAGTTACAGAGATCATTAAGGGAGAGCAGGGCGCATTGGTATCGATCACAAAATGTACCAACGTGACCGCCGCCGACCAATATGAGGAGATCTATCAAAAGGCCGCAGAGGCCGTTATGATCCAAAGATACAAGGATCACGCAACAGCCGAGCTGACAGAGCTACACAGCTTCGTCTATCCCGATGCCGAGCTTTCGGAAAACGAGGCCGTACAAGCGGCACTTGCAATCATCAATGCCCCCGAAACAGTAACAGCTTCCGCAATGAATGAGGCGTTGCAAGGCGCCGCTGAAGCTATCCTGACCGAATTCGCTCAAAGCGAGGGAGCATACACGGAAGCTTATCTGAACGAATTGCGCACACAGCTCTCCCAAGAGGTGCAAGCCGCGAACGAAGCAGAAAGCATTGCCGATATATCGGTACTTTTCGGTAATTTCACTTTGGAGCTCGCCCGTGTTAACGCCAAGGATACGATCTCTGCGGATATCGCGGCAAGAGAGTATGCAGATTCCGAGGAAATGCAGGCGCTTCTGAAGAAGTATAACGTTTCGGATGAGGATGCAACCGCTGTCATCGACAGCTGTATGAGCATCGAGGAGATCGCGTTTGAGATCGAGCGCGCAAAGCTTTGCGCAGATCTGTACGGAGAATACGTCAAGGCGGCGGACAGCATCGTCGAAAAGATCGGCGATGGCGAGGTGAAAACCGAGGCCTTTGACCGGTATGAATATGCCAAGGCGAAGATAGAAAAGGTGGACAGCAAGCAGGAAAATGCCCTTGAAGCCTGCGCTGTTGAATATGATAAGGGATTGGCAAGCCTTGGTGAGCTGGTGGTAGAGGCAGAGGTCCTTGCTTATGAAGCGGCTCACAATGACGTGCTGAAAAAGGACGTCAGCGAGATAACCGTTGGCGACAAGGAAGCGCTCCTTGCGGCGATCACTGAGCTTTCAACACTCAGCGAGGAGGCTAAGGAGACTATTGCTGCCAAGAGAACCCCCGACGACCTTGCCAACAAGTATAAAGCCATTGCCAAAAAAGAGCTTGAGAGCACCTTGGGTACCGACTCAACTATCCGTAGGGATAACGCGTATCTGCTCAAGGAGAAGATCGATGCCCTGCACGTGTCGGGAGACGAAGCAAAGCTGGAGGAGCTGATGGCAGATGCCGATCTGCTGGCAGAGAAGGCAAAGGAGATCGACAGGGTGTTGGACAGATACGAGCAGATCGTATCCGATGAAGGCTATCAAAGCTATCCCGAGGAGAACAAGACCGAGCTGAAGGAGCTTGCCGTATCCACTACCGCAAGCATCCGCGACGCAAGTGCAGATGCCGATGCTATCACCAAGCAGGCACAGGAGGCAATTTTGCTTCTGGATAAGAGCGAGGCCTGTGCCGTGATCGATGCTTACGTGGCACAGCAAACAAATATGACCGACACTACCGCCGAGGCGATTGAAGAAATTGCCAAAACGGCAAAGGAGCAGATCTCGCGTGAAGCAGACCCGACACAGCTTGATCTGATCGTGGCGGATGCAACGTTCGATATGAAGCAGGAGCTTGACGTCCAGAGCATTACGGAAAAAGCCCACAAGGCGATCGAGGACGTGAAGGCTTTGGAAATGCTGACTGAAGAGCAGAAGCAGAATTACGTAAATCAGATCGAAGCTTGCCTTGAAAAGCAGATTCAAGGTATTCGAAACGCAGATGACGAGAGCGCTCATAATTCGGCACTGAACACCTTCGATAAAACGCTGACAGAGATCGCTCAAAAAGCATCCCAAGAGGATGAAACGGCAAGAGCTCAAGCGAGAGCCGATGCGACAGAGGAGCTGAAAGCCCTTCACAACGAAGCAATCGAAAGCATAGATTCGATGAGCTATCTGTCCGAGGCGGAAAAAGAAGCGTTAAAGGCAGAGGCAGAGCAGACGCTGTCTCAAGGACTTGAGCAGATCAGCGTGGCAAAGAATGCCACCGAGATCAGCGCTGCCAAGAACACGGTGATCGCGAATCTGAATCAGATTGCGAAAAACGGCTCCGAGCAAAATGAAAAAGCAAGATCTACACAGAAAACACAATATAACACAGAGATCCGCGAGAAGGCAAGCCTTCTGATCGAGAGGATCAATCAGACCGCGTATCTGAACGAGCAGGAAAAGGCGTCGTTCAAGCAGGAGGTAGAGGATACTGTGATCGAATTCGCCTCTCTTTTGTCTGCGGCGGAAAGCCTTGAGCAGCTTACAGAGGCAGGACGTCAGGCATCCCAGCGGCTGGAGCAGATCTCGGATTCCTGCAACGAACGGGAGCTGCGGTATGCGCAGGATGACGCTGTGGAAAAGATCACAGCCGAGGAGCGCGCGCTATCTGAGCTGATCGATAGCTTCCGCTTCCTTGATGACGATGCAAAAAACAGCTTGAAGCAAAAAGGACAAGCCACTCTCAATGAGGGCAAGGAATACATTGCCGATTGCACAACCGCAGATCAGGTCCACGACAAGCGCGACGCTGTTTTGGATGATCTCGCCGCACAAAAAGCCGATGCCCGGGTAGCCGAGGACGAGGCTTGTGTCACAGCGTTAACACCCTTTATGACAGGCCTGGCCATTGCCTGCGGAATAGAGGCGATCGCGTTGCTTGCGCTGTGGTTGGCTTACAGAAAAAAGAGCTCTATGGCATGCTTTGTCCCTGTGATGATGCTTGCAATGATGCCTACACCCCTTGCATGGACGTTGACCGTGCTGTTGAGCATTGCCGACGTGGTAATGGCGGTATTGATCGTTTATCTTGCCGTCAAGCTGTGGCGCATTCGTAAGAATACCCCTGTCAGATTCCCCGAGCCCGAGTATGAAACGGAAGAGCCCGAGGCAGAGCCTGACAATACGCCGATCCCCACAACGGCAACCGTTCCCGAGCCCAAGCCGCACGGACTCAGGGCAAGACGCGGATTGCTTCGTCTGTTTGCCCCTGCATACAGACCGAGACTGACACCCAAGCCGCAGTTGATCTATCTGATGCCGCCCTCGATCCCGCAGCTGTTGGATTCTGTAACCGTAGAGCAGGCAAACAATTTGATCAGCGATGAGGACGCCTTCCATTGTGAGGAGACCAACATCGTCAATTCCGAGGTCTACACCGGATGGAGAAAGGCCTCTGTCAACATAGACGTGATCAGCGCCGCCTTCTCTGAGGGCGAGGTCGTCACCTTGAATACTTTGAAGGAGAAAAAGCTGATATCTCAAAAGGTAGGACACGTTAAGATCCTCGGTCGAGGATGCCTTGACAAGCCCTTGACCGTGATCGCGCAGAACTTCAGCGCCTCTGCCATCAAAATGATCGCACTCACGGGTGGTACTGCCATCTTGACTGAAGGTTCTCGTAAGAGGAGACGTTAATATGATCCCCTGACAGCAGCTCGAAAGAGCTGCTGTTTTTGTTACATAATCGTTAATATAAAAAGCTCGAATTTATTGACAATTGTAAAAAAATATGGTATAATGAAAAAGTGTATTTACATTTTTATATTTATATGTAAATCAACTGTCACAATAGCGTACTATGACTTCTGCGAGAACGCAGTACAACGTGAACGTTACGTTTTACAGACAGGCAAGGGCGATTTCGTGCGCAAGCCTTGCCTTGTCGACAATTCTATCGATAACTGTTTGTGCCGCACATCAGGGTTTCAAAAACAAAGTAAATTCCGTAAGGCGGCGGAATGGAGATTAATATGTCGTTTAGCTTATTTTCTGTCATCATCATAATACTGTTTGCCACTATTGCCGCAATCGAGATCTACCGAGGGGTCACTCGGGGCTTTTCAAGAGCCCTGCTCGCCTTGGGCTCTCTTTTGCTAAGCGTAGTGGCATCCTTGCTTTTTGCCCCCGGACTGTCCGGCTTGATCGTCGGTCTCGTTTTCAAATACGCGGTCAGACCGATGCAGGCCTATCAAAATCTGATCAAAAGCTACCAATCCTTTGACCCGATCATCGAGGCGATAGCAAGCGCGTTGGTCAGCACCCTGCTGTTCACGCTGCTCTTTTTCCTGATACGGATCCTTCTCAGCCTCATCGTCTCCGCGATATCTCGCAAGCTGATGACTCCCAAAGCAAACGATCCCGGATACTGCCGTGCAAAAAAATCCTTCTGCTACCGTCATGACAGGCTGCTTGGCGGTATTGCCGGCGGGCTTTGCGCCGTGATCGTTACTATGGCGCTCACCACCCCTTTTTTGGGCGCACTCAATATCGCAGGCAAGGCAATCGATATGGCGGAAAGAGGCGATTCTCAGATCTGGAAAAAAGCGGGTATTCCCGTGGAAGAGGTCGAGACCTTCCGCAGCTACACCCAAGACCTGCCCGCAAATCTGCTGTATGAGCTTGGCGGCAAATATATGTATCACACGGTAGCGAAAACGCAGATATACGGCGAGACAGCTTACGTGCTCAACGAGCTGAAAACCATCGAAATTGCATTTGAGGAGTTCTTGGACGTGTACGGTGTTCTCCAATCACCCAAGAACGCCACACCCGAGCATCTTGAAAAATTAAAGAACATTGAAGCGCAGGTCAATGAGCTGCATCTGTGTCACGGTGTATTGGCTGAGTATCTTTCCGATTGCGCAAACGCTTGGCTTGACGGATACAAATACTTTAAGATCAGAAAGCCTTACGTACACAAGAGCATTGAGCCCGTTTTGGACGAAGTGCTCGTCGTATGCGCAGAAACCGACCACAAAAGCGTGAAGCAGAATCTCTCCACTCTCCTGAATATGTATATTATCATTTTAGACAGTGGAATTGCGGACGTAAAATCCAACGATTTCAAAGCACTTATCGAGTGCCTTGAGCAAAGTGACGCAATAGCAAGATTAGATGCGGAGCTTGATAAAAACCCCTATATGGAGGGCATCAGCGTCTCCGGAATCGCAATGAAGGCATTGGCTGACAAGATCGATGCCACACCGTATAAGGAAGAGGACTATACAATTTTGATGGAGAATCTCGCGGAGGCTGTCAATGCCGTGCAAAGCCGCGGATATGGCTCCACCGAGGAAAAGGTGACCGTTCTCACCTCCTATGCACAGCAGTACATAGACACCTTCGGAATCCAGATCTCTCCCGTAATTGCCGAATCTGCCGCAACGGAGATCTTGAACTCCTTGGACTACGGGGACGGCGAGATCACCGCAGAGCAGATCGAGAGCTTGTTCAATGAATTTCTAAATTAAGGCCCTATAATAATTCGGTTTTTGTAAACTGTTGAGGATAAAACTATGATTGAATCGATAATGACTTACATCGCGGACGCGATTTTCCTGATAGTAAGCTTGATCCTCTACGTTTTTGTCACTGCCTGCCTGCTGCCAAAAATTTTATTGGTGCCGACGTGCAATGCTTCAAGCGTGAAGGACAGAGGAATTAAAAAATATATTTTTGAGCAGGGCAGAGCCATCGTTTATCAGCCCGCTGTCGCAGAGAGACGGTACGTTTCGCAGTACATCCTTTCCGACAACGCAGGCGAGCGCTTTCTGAAGTGCAAGCTTGACCAACGGATCCGCTCGCTGAAATATCGCGTGCTCACCTTTGATGCCAACGATAAGCCTCTTGACATTTTGGACGTTGAGGAGCCTGTTACAAGCCCCGGATATGCAAAGGCTGTCCCCCTGCCTCTGAATACCGCTTACGTTAGCGTTTCCGTCAAAGAGGTGAACGGCACCCGCGTCGCATACCACAAATCCGTGAGCTACTCTCTGATCAAGCTGGCAATCTATTTTGCCGTGACCGTCATTCTGACCGTCATCGAGGCATTGCTGCTCAATCGGGTGATCGTGTTCCTTGCAAATCTGATCTTCGGATTGCTTCGTATCCCCCTGCCTCCGGATCTGAACCTCAGCTTCATCGAGATCATCGCACCGAACAACAGCTATGCCGTATTCACGGCACTTCTGCTTGGTTCCGCTTATGCAGCTCTCGTTTTGCTGACACATTATTCCAAGGACATCAAGATTGTAAAATAACAGCTTTTGCTTGAAAGGAGCGCATATGCCGTCCGTACAACAGCATATTTCCAAAGGATTTTATAAATATTCGCAAATTGACCGATTTATCTCGGTTAAAAACTATATGTTCGTCCGCGCAAACAACCGCAAGTGTCTGATGATCCGATTTTCCAACGATTCCGATTTTACCGTCAATTCGATGGATTTCGTGATCGTTCAGCTGGACAGCGCGGGAGCCTTGCTTGCAACCACCAAGATCTCGTACGACTCTCTGTCGGTAGCGCCGGGCAACACCTATACTCCCGACGAGGGTATTATTGTAGATGAATTCTGCACCGATTTCAAGATACAGTTTTCCTGTGTATGCTCGGGCAATTATAAATATCTTGTCAAAAAGGGTAAGATAGCCGTGCTTTATCAGCAGGAAGAGGGCGCACTCGTTCCCGCACAGCCCCGATACAACCCCGTTTCGAAGTTTTCGGTCAAGCCCTTGAAAACAGGAAAGCCCGCGCTTGCCGTTTTTCTTGGAGTTTGCGTGCTGATTCTGGTGACCCTGCTGAATCTGAATCATATGTATTGGCGGTACAAGGAGGCAACGGAGGAGGAGACCACCGAAGCATCCGAAGCCTATACAGAGCAGGATTTCGAATATAGGGAGAGCTTCTCTGAGCCCGAGGCTACAAGTGAACGCATGCCTGATAACTAAGCACTCACGCACTCAAAGCCGCTTTAATGCATTTTGATCGGAGATAAACAAACGAATTATGTTGAAATACAGTGACATTATCAATCAACTGTCGGACAGCGACAAGATCCGCATCCTGTGCGATATTGAAAGTCTGAATGACAAGCAATACCGAGTTATGGGAATCCCCGCGATCCACGTGGCATCCGCAGAAAGACTTCGCACAGAGGAATATCCTTCTCCTGTCGCGCTTGCCAACACGTGGGATTCCGCGCTCATCGGCCAAACCGCCGACCTGATCTTCAAGGGAATGACAGAGGAGGGCATCGACCTCGTCTCAATTCCGGGCCCCAAGGTCAAGATCAACCCATACCGTCCGGCGCTTTCCGAGGATCCCCTGCTGGCAACAACTATGGCAACCGAATACCTGAAATCAGCTCAACGATTCGGCCTGTCCGTGGGCTTGAGCGACTTCTCCGTCTCCCCCGATGAGCTTGAATGGACGGACGGATGCTCCGATGCCCGCATCATATACGAATATTTTGTAAAGCCTTATCTGGACGTGGCAGACGCCGCGCCTTGTGCCGCGTTGCTCACCGCAACCGACACGGATAAGGACCATCTACGTCGCGTCAACGCAGAATTGACCTCCGCTCTGATTGGATCCCACAGCGAGCTTGTTCCTGTCTGCGCAAAGCTGTCTGCCGACCAGACCGTTCACCATCTCGGTCACGGAGGACTTTGCTTCGAGGGCTCCGCGTTGGCATTGGAGTCGGCACTTGCCCGCTATAAGCAGCTGCAAAAGGGAATCGAGCACGGAAGCTCCACTACCGAGGATCTGACGCTTGAGCTTATGAAGGGTCGCGCGATCTCCCCCGATATGCTGGACGAGGCTACCGACAGATTGCTGGACTTTGCCTTTTCCGTAAAAAGAAAGCCTGCGGTGTCCGAGCTCGACGCCTCCGATGACGTTGCGCTTCGCGCACAAAGGGAGGCTGTTGTCCTCTTGAAAAACAACGGCGCTTTGCCGATGAAGCGCGGACTTAAGGTCTGCTTGTTGGGTGACCTGTTCTCAGAAATAGGGGACGATCTCCCGTCCGACATAGAGAATCAGCTTACCTCCCGCGGATTTTCCGTGGTAGGCACCTCCCGCGGATATGATCTCTCCTCCGAAAGGAGCGAGGATCTGATTCCTCCCGCTATCGCGCTTGCGGAGCAGGCGGATCTGACTCTGCTTTTCTTGGGACTGGGCAAGCATCGCGAGAAGCGAACCGTCAAATCGGGAAAAATATCGATCCCTGCCAATCAGCAAGAGCTTCTCGATCGCCTCGGCGGATGTAAGAGTAAGGTTGTTGCAATCCTTCCTCCCGAATGCTGTCCCGACGTCAGCATCCCCGAAAGCTGTGCGGCGATCCTGCTCTCCCCCTTGAACACAAAGCTGAGCGCAAGTGTGCTCTGCGAGATCCTCTCGGGCGAGACAAACCCGTCGGGTAAGCTTGCTTCCACGGTATACTGCCATACGGAAGCGCTTTATTCCGAATACAAAACCTATAAAATCCGCGACGGGCTGAAAACGGGTCCCTTCATCGGTTATCGCTATTACGATACCGCGGGAACACTCCCCGGATTCTCCTTCGGTCACGGTCTGAGCTATACGAAATTCTCCTATTCACAGCTTACCGTCAGCAACGGCCAGATCCGCTTTACCGTAACCAACAGCGGAAAGGTTGCGGGCGCGGAGGTGGCGCAGGTATATATCGGCAAAGCCGATTCCGCGGTTCTACGTCCGTGCAAGGAGCTTGCCGGATTTACAAGAATCGAGCTGAAAGCAGGGGAGAAAAAGACGGTGCAGATACCGCTTTCCTTGCCAAAGGTGTACGATGCGAAAGCAGGCTCCTTTGCAGAGGAGCAGGGAAGCTACACAGTTTTCGTAGGCTCGTCGGTAACCGACGTGCGCCTGACGCAAAAGATCACGGGCGGCAACGCACAGATCGAAGCAGACGGACAAAATCTCAGCGACTATATACAGTCCGAATCCAACATTATTACGGACAACTTCAAATTGGAGGCTAAATTCAAGGCTATGAAAAAATCGGTATTCAATTATATTTCCGGTGCGCTGGCATTCTTGTTGGCGATCGTTTTGAAAATGTATTGCGCATATAACGACGTAAACGAGCGCTTCTTTGACATATTCGCCATCGTGCTCGGCATTGCGGGAATCGTCTTCTTTGTGGTTGAAGCGATTCGAAGGAATCGTATCCACAGCGAGGAAAGAAAGCACGTGGATGAATTGAGCCGCGAGGAGTTTTCGGACGCAGAAAGCATTCCCGTCTACTCCGCTGACCAGATGTTCGTCAAGGAGTTTGACACGGCAACAGAGGAAAACAAGGCTGTCGTCGAGGATCGCATAGACGGCGTAGAGCCCGAGCAGCTTGCATTCGTTGATAAGGATCAAAGCTTTGAGGCGGCCGCGCGTGACTTTGCTCTTTTCGCATCCGAAAGAGGCTGCAGCTTCGCTCCCGAGACCGTGATCAACGTATTCGCATCTCTTGCGTCCTCCAGATTGCTTGTTGTCAACGGAATGGAGGAGAAAGCGTTCAAGAAGTTTATGCTGATCCTCAGCAGCTACTTTGAGACAGCGGTGTATATCGATCGCGCCGACGCAACCTATAGCGGAAGCGAAAGCGTGCTGTTCAAGACAGATGCAAACGGCGGAAGAGCCAAGACCAACGCACTCTCCGCTATAGAATCGGCGCGCAATATCAAGCACGCCATCCATTTTGCGGCATTGGACAATGTGACCGCATCCGCACTCCCCGCATACTTCACCCCCTACATCGGTTACGTGAAAAATCCGCTCGGAAACAGCCACGTTACCGTTTTGAATGAAAACAACGCAGAAACCTCCTATTATATCCCGCGCAATCTTTGGTTCGTACTGAATCTGGCAAAGGGCGAGACACCCGACAGCATTCCCGATTTCATCTCCGAGGTCGCCGTTGTCAACCGCTTTGATTTCCGGGAATGTCAGAGCACAGCACAGCACACCCACGTTCGCAAATTCAGCTACTATCAGCTTGAGCATCTGACCGAAAAGGCGGTTACCAAAACCACCGTATCGGAGGACGATTGGAAAAAGGTAGACAAGCTGGAGGAATTCATCAATAAGCGCACCCCCTTCTCCATCGGAAACAAGGTTTGGCTCCGACTTGAAAAATACGCATACGTCTATATCACCTGCGGAGGCGACACAATCGATGCTCTTGACAGAGCGGTTTGCGCAAAGCTGATGTCTGCCGTGATCGCAGCGATGAAGGGAAAGATCTCCGGCGATGAAAAGAGCCTTGACGAGACCGTCGAAATGATCCTTGGTGAAGACCGTGCCAATGCCTGCAAGAGTCTGATCAAGGAATGCAGCGCCCGTTCTTAATGATCGCGAAGAATAAGGAGTAGTTCATGTTACATATTATAAACGTTGCCGCCTCAAGCGGCATGCTGGCGCTCAGTAGCCCGATTTTGCAGCTGCTGACCTCAAGCTCAGCCATCATATTTTATCTTGTCGCAGTTCTTGTGATCATTGCTATTCTGATTTTGGCAGTTATATTCCGTGAGCCCACCGCAGCGAAAACCGAGGTCGTGATCGCGGACCCTGCCGCCTTCAAAAAAGCGGAGAATACCCCCGAGGAAGAGGGGAACGGAGAGCGCTTCTGTATGCTCAGCGAGATTGACCGGAAGAGCACGGGATACGGACATCAGATATATGAAAAGGGAATCACCTTAGACGAGATCTGCAACGATTTCCGAAATTATGCCGCAAG
>JAFTRQ010000140.1 GCA_017462125.1 Clostridia bacterium
CATTGAAAATCTCGACCTTGACGGTGAGAATACCGATTATATGAGTCCTCGACGCTTATTTGAAACCTTGAGGGATTCCGGTGTGTTCTTTGACGCGGATAAATTTGAGGTTATGGAAGCCTACATAGAAGCACGCAGCTTTCGTGACTTTGAGGCTTTGGTCGAACAGAACGGCGAGAGCTGGGACGATGACATTCACCTCTACAAAGGCTATGACTGGGAAGATTACGGACGCGAGCAATTCAGTAATTGCGGCTATGAATTTCCCGGCGATTTAGAAAACTATTTTGACTTTGCCGAATACGGAGAATCGTTCTCCCACAACGGAACGATTGAAACGTACAGCGGCGGCTTGATCGAAATTTATTAAAAAGGAGATAAGACAATGACAAACCAATATCAGATCTTGAAGGACAGACAGCAAAAGGAATTTAACGCTTTCCCGATGGGCGCGGCGTTTAGTCAACAGCAATTCGCGGAAATGATGGCGAAATGGGGCTTGCTCCCTACCGATACCGATAAGATCGTACACATCGGCGGTGGCTGCTATATCCGCAAGACAGACCGTGAAGCGTTCCACGCACTTGTGGAAAAGCTCGAAAAAGAAAAAGAAGATGCACTCGCGGCAGATACGACCGGCGAAGGCATCATCAAAGATATGTTCCTTTACGAGCTTGGCAATCACGAATATTGCATTACATACGACCTTGAAGATACGCTGGACGCGGTAGGGCTTTCCGTTGATGAAATCAATGCGGACAAGCGGCTGTTGCGCGGACTTGAAAAGGCGCTTTCGCAGTATTTGAAGGATACGAAAAATTATTAAGGAGGCGGATATGGATACCTTACTAAATCTTTTGTATTACGGGCAGATCAATGAAGCTGATAAAAGCCCGAAACCGCCGACACCCGACAAAGAGCTGCAAACATACGATATTCTGTATGAATCGCTCAATGACGAGCAAAAGAAGCTCTTTACACAGTGGCAAAAGATGTATGCCGACAGGTTGGAGGTTCGCGTCGAATTTGCCTTTGAGCGAGGCTTCAAGCTCGGTTTCCATCTTGCCGAAGAAATCCAAAAATTTGACGTATAGGAGGATCTGAAAATGACATCTGTTCAAGAAATTTACGACGGTTATTTGCAAGTATGCGCCGAAAGGCGTAAAAACGATGAAAGGATATGCGATAAAGAACGCTCTATCGCACGACTTCAAAAGCAGATCGAGCGTCTGGAAAGCAAGAAATACACAGGCGGTTGGGTGAAATGCCTACTTGAACCGCTTGCCGAACTTTTAATGCCCCTTTTGGGATGTGACAAGTATCGTATTCTCGGCCCGTTTGGGCTGAGAAACGAAACAAGCCTATGGTTCATAAAACCTAATTCCACGGCGCAGTATTGCGATTACAGCCTATCGTTCACCGTCAGATGTGAATACAACGACGATGATGACTACAAAGGCGTGTACTGCTCGCCATCAATGAAAAACGTGCGTCTGTTCTACAATACGGGCAGGCGCACAAACATTTATCCGCAAGGCAGTATCGGAGAGCTGAACGGTTTTGACGTTATCGAAGCTCCACTGCCGGACGATGTGGACGAAATCATAAAAATACTGAAAGAACAGGAGAAATCGCAAAAATGAAAAACACCAAAGAAATCGACGCTATTATGACCGCTATTCACTGCATCAACGTAGTCAACGAGCATCGGGATCCCGACATTATGAGGCTGACCGATTATTTCTTCCGCCGCGTGCTTGGCTACAATTCCAATCTCAAAACCATCTATTGCGTTGGGCAGACCAAAGAGACCATTATGCCCGTCCTGATGCAGTTGCTCGAAGAAGATACCGAATACAAAAAATACTTGGAGGAATACGCAAATGAAAAGAACACTCATTGATTTTTGGTACGGCAATATCAATCCGCAGGATCACAAACAGGACGATCCGCGCATAGCCGACCTTTTGAAGCTGATGGAGCGTAACCGTTCCGAGCTTAACCAGACCTTGAATGACAGCCAGCGCGAAAGCCTTGAAAAATATGAGGATTGCGCCAACGAAATGACCGGGTACTGTGAGCGTGATATTTTTATTTACGCTTTCCGTCTCGGAATGCGGCTGGCTATTGAGGCTCTTTCCGACGAAGAACCCGAAGATATACCGTAAAGGAGGAACAGAATATGAAAAATATGATTGATGAATTATGGAACGGCAACATTCAGCCTTTGGAGGAAACGACGCCCACCGATGAAATGAAGGACGTTTCCCGCCATATCTCCCAGCGTACCGAAGCACTACGCGAAATGCTTTCAGAGGACGGAACGGCGTTGCTTGAAAAGCTCGTAGATAACTTCTACGAATCTTCATCACTTCTCGCCCGCGAAGCATTCAGACACGGCTTTAAGCTCGGGGCGAACCTGATGCTTGAAATACGTAACACGGAGGAATAAGAAAATGACCGAATTTAAGACAATGGCGCATATCCATTCCCTTGACGGAGCGATGGATGAAATCACCATTCTCGACAGCAGACAGGACGGTGCGCAAACGGTGTATATCGTGGACTATAAGGGAGTAAAATGCACTGCCATTTTTAACTGGTTCGTGAATGCGTACTACGCAGACGATAAATACGGAATTATTAAGGAGGCAAGACAATGAGCATTAAACAGGATATCCGAAACCGCATCAAAGACGCGATCCGTCATTACGATTTTGAAGAAGCGATCAGTAACGCGATGGACGAGATCGACATTGAGGAAATTATCACCAAGCGTCTGAAAAGAAGAATCGAAGATATGGACTTTGAGCCGTTGGTGTCGGGGCTGATCGAGGATGCCATCGACGAGCAGCTTGACGATATCGACATTGAGGGCGAGGTGCTGAACGCCTTGCAGGAAGAATTTGAGGTGTAAGCGTATGAAAACAAAAACCACCGTTTTCTATAACGATACCGATTGCGCGAGCTTTGAAGCCACGAAAAACTATCTGTTTGAGACCTTTGCCGAAGAAGAAGGCTGGGAGTCGGCAGACGATATTCCCGATTGCGTGGTCTATCACGAAATGGACGAAGATCGCAGACGCGAATGGGACGATTTCAGAGCCGATGTTGAACCCGTCTTTGCACAAGGCAGCTACCTCTTGACAGGTACTTGCGGCAGATGGGACGGGCCCGCGCAGGGCGGCAAATTTATACATAGCTTTGATGATCTGCTTGACTGTATTCGCCATCTGGACTACGTAAAGTTCTATGATGAAAACGGTCATTTTTATATTTCCGGTTATCATCACGACGGCTCGGATCACTACGAGGTGAAAAGGCTGACGAAAAAGGGCTATGAGTTTGCAGACCGTAATTATTTCGCACACGACAGATATTTGCATACAACGATTATGCGGACTAACTTTTACTCGGCTCTGCCGCGCCTTGCACAGAGGCTTTACGGGGTGTGAGATATGGGAAATATTACGAACAATCCTTACGGTTACAAGGTCTGCTATAAGGAAGAAGGTGCGGCGGAATACATAAGGCACTTTATGACCTACACCTACCGTCAAGCCGTTTCCGCTAAAGCCGGATATATTCGCTTCCCTCCGAGAGCGCGGGAGGACGGACATATTCTCAATAAACCGAAATGGGTGATCATCCCGATCAAACACTCCGAAGTACGTGCCGGCATCTGGCGCGAGGATCCCTTCTGATACGAAGGGGCTTTTTTATTTATACTGAAAAAATTATGAAATGGAGGTAACACAGATGATTACATTGAACCTTACTGCAACCACTACCGAAGAAAAGGTACTGAAAGAATATTTGGAGCAGAACGTCAGCGAGATACTTGCCGATAAGATCAACAACGGTGTTCCCGTGGAGAAAGACGGCAAGCAACTGATCAGCCGTAAAACGCTTGCGGGCTTTATGAAGTTTGCTACCGAAGAAGCAAGAAAACAAGCCGAGAACGGAGCTACAAGCGCGTGTGTGCATAGTGACGTTGTTTTCGGCTGGGCGATCCACTACTTTGAAGAAGATAGCATCCTCGGTACGCTCTATAACGAGGACGGGACGGAGTACAAAGCTCCCAAGTCTGCACCGAAGCCGAAGAAAGCGGCTGCATCCACTACCGCAACCGATACCAAGACTACTACTCCCGCCGTTTCTGCTCCTGCACCTAAAAAGGCAAATCCCACGGGACAGCTTACAATGTTTGACTTTATGGACGAGCCTGAAACGCCCGTTAAGGATGCAGAAGCTCCCGCCGATGAAGCCGCAGAGGATGCCGCCGTAGAGGTCACAGAACAGCCCGTAGAGGTCGTTGACGACGAGGTGAAGGAAGATCCCGTTACAGAGGAAAAGCCGCCTGAAAAGCCTAAAATCCTGCCTCTGTACGAGAAGTATCAGCACTATCAGCAGGAGTTCCCGAACACCGTTGTAGCTATGCGCGTAGGTGACTTCTTTGAGATCTTCGGAGAGGCAGCCGTGACGGTTGCAAAGGAGCTTGAAATGACGCTGACGAGCCGAGACTGCGGACTTTCGGAGCGCGTTCCGATGATCGGTTATCCCTTCCACGTCGCAGATACCTACCGCGAGAAGATACGGGCGTTTGCCAATATCGCGGTGATTGACGGCGAGCAGATGAACTTCTATCCAAAGATTGAACCCGTCCAGCCCGAGCCTGTCGCTGTCCTTCCCGATAATTACGCGGTTATCGAAGAAACCGGGGAGATCGTGGAGCTTCCTGCCGTTGAGGAACCCCAAGAGCCGCAGGGCGAAGATCCTTACGCCGATATGGATTTGATGTATAAAATCTATATGCTGCTCGATCAGAAAATTGATATTGTAAAGTGAGGTACAATGTAATGAAGATTGAAAAAATAAAGCCGATACCGAAATACATCGAAAAAATGATCCATAAGCGCGACGTAGCCGATTTTCCCAAACAGGACGGCACGTTGCGCTATTATTGTTATCTGACCAAGAATGACGGTGAGCTGGTGAAAGTAACCGTTGCCGTAAAGAACCGCTGTAAAAAGTGGTATTGCAAGCAGGTCGCCGTCCACGGCGTTCACTCAAAACAGTGCTTTTTGCGTGATATGGTATTTTACTACATCGGCGGTTATCGCGTCGGTTGGCACGATATGGGGTTTTACAGTACACCGAGGTGGTATGAAGATGGGCTTTGGGATAATAACGAGGACAGATACTTTGATCCGTGGGCTCCACTGGTCAATAAAGAATACCTTGCTAAATTTCCGGAATACAAATACTCCGCTTGGGAGCTTTACAGCGGATAC
>JAFTRQ010000141.1 GCA_017462125.1 Clostridia bacterium
CAGGTCATATCGAGCTTGAACGTGTTGCTCCGGGTTTCGTTGGATGCAATCTGGGGGATGATCATGTTGGCTTTGTAAACCTTGATCGTGTCTCCTACACCAAACTGAAACTCATCGAAAATATCGAGGTTGTGGAGATAAGCGTGATTGACGTTTGCTCCGTCAATCTCCACCGACTCAAAGAGTCCGGTGATGCTTACCATACCGGTTCTGGTCGTCGCCAGCTCAACTCCGAGGAACTTGGTTTCATGCAGATCGTCTTCCCACTTGAAAGCGAGCATACGGTTGTCGTGATGCCCGGTTCCTCCAAGGCTTCTTCCGTAAGCAATGTCATCCTGCTCGATGATAACACCATCGGTAGGATTACCATACTGTTCGGGGACGAAGCTGTTGATCGCCGTTTCGACTTCCTCATCGCTGTGGTCTACACCGAGTAGGATGTACTCAACAATATCAAAGCCCTGCGATTTGAGGAACTCCTGCTGCTCCTTCTTGCTGTTGGTAGCAAACGGCTCGTTGACAAGCTCAAAGGCATAGAACTCAATGCCTCTCTTGCGAGCTTCATTGGAATCGAGCTTTCTGACGCTGCCCGCAGCAAAGGAACGCGGCAAGGAATACGGATCCTCCAAACCCATATTGATATTCTCAAAGTTCTCAAAGGACGTGACGCCTTCACCGCGCAGCTCCAGATATCCCTGATACGGAATACGAAGGGGCACGTTTCGGAAGGTCTTGACCGTATGGGTAACGTCCTCTCCAACTGTTCCCTCTCTACCTCTCGTAACCGCCTGCTTGAACTCTCCGTTGTCGTAACGGAGCACGAGCGTAAGCCCGTCCAGCTTCCAAGACAGCATAACGCTGTGTCCGCGTGCAAATTTCTGCACGTCGCTCACGAGCTTGGTCTTGTCTGCCGAAAGCATCGGTTTAGAGTGGGTTACGGGTGTCAGACTGTCGAGAATTTCGCCCGATACCTTTTGTGTGGGAGAACCTGCGAGGATAATCCCCGTGCCCGCTTCCAGCTCCTTCAGCTCATCCGTAAGCTTGTCATACTCGCGGTCGAGCATAATCGGCGCATCGTCTCTGTAATAGGCGATGTCTGCCTTGATGAGTATAGCAATCAGCTCCCTCATCCTTTCGATTTGTGTGTTGTTATTCGCACTCATTTTGTGTGCAACTCCTTTCTTTTTTAA
The DNA here is from genome assembly GCA_017462125.1 of Clostridia bacterium. The sequence goes on from JAFTRQ010000141.1 coordinate 1,191, forward strand.
TCTTCTGAAATTATTTGATCAATCAACTCGCTGACAATTTCTGCTGTATCCCCGTAGGTGTTGCAATGCAGATTGTCATTATCAAGATATGTACGGTACAAAGAGTCGAGGATATCATCCAATTTGATTAGCGGAATAACCTCCTGCGGTGTGAATTCTTCTTCGAGCATATCACAGATATAACCGTGAAGCTCGGAATACACATCAACCTTCTTTGCGTTATCAAAGATGTCCTTGGGAGATTTCCTGAGCATATTGTCCATAAAGGCGTTATACTCATCCCGAACCATCTTCTGTACAATCTTGATTGGGTTCTTGTTGACTACGGTTTCTTCTGCTGTAAAACCGAGCTTATGCGTATAGTCCTCTTTGTCCTTATCCGTCCAGATAAGAGCGCGAAGCTCCCCGTCCTCGGGATATTCAAACAGAACTCTTGGCGCACTCACGTGCTCGCCTTCGTCTACGTCGGGTAGGTATTCTACGTCAATACCGGGATACGCCCTGTCAAGACTTGCCGTTGCAACAAGATAGCCACCCTTGACTCTTACTTTGATCTGATCCATTTTTTATACCTCCTGTTCGCATAAATATTGTTCCACGGTCGCAAGCCGTTCTTCGTTTGCGTTAAGCTCATCTAAGTCCTGCGTGTCGAAATCAAGGATCTCTACGTCAAACTGATTTGGCTTCTCTGCAAATACACTCTCGACCATTCCGCCGTGTACTACGATTACGATTTTTTCTTGCATCACGCACCTCCGTTATTTGAGTACGGTGGGAACCTCGTCACCCGCCTGCATACGCAATGGGCAAATGATTCCAATGCCATCGGGATGCTCAAAATACGCCGTATTATACTTGGTTCTGTCGTGGTACATCTTTGCCCCCGGCAGAACTTCAAGCACGTCTACGAGCTGCTGCGCATCAAGAACGAAATCACCGTAGGAATAGGTGATGCGCCTTACCTTCTCGATCTTTTGGAACTTGATGTAAGCTTTGAGATCTGCAAGCTCGGGAAGCTCGATCTCCTCGCCGCGTTTCACAGCAAAGCGTTTCATATCGGGTGAGTCAGCTTCGGAACCGCACTTACACCAATCTATGGGTGTGTTAAGTCCGACTGCGTGCACACTCGAAAGAAACCATTGCCTTCCGTCGCTCATAAATGGGTACTGCAAAAACTCTCGTGTGGGACTAACCTCTGCCGCGTGCTTCAAGATGCGTTTGAGAGCATTTCTCTGCGCACCCTTGCCACACGATTTAGCTTCCTCCTGACGGATCGCCTCACGCAGCTCGTTGATGAGTGCCACCAGCTCGAAAACGAAGATGCCGTTCCCTGCCTCAACCTGAATGCCTTTGTCGAGTGCCTTCTCTACGTCTTCCGCCGCCTTGGGATCCAAGCCGTACAAAGCCGTTTTGATGTCATACACTCTTTGTAATACTGTTTGTGTTGTCATTGTTTTTCTCCTTTTTTCCAAGCAATACTTCGTCCGAAGGCACCTTGGGAAGCTCGTAAACCCGACCTCTCTTAACAAGGTCATCGATTTTATCTCTGTTCACGATAGACCAGAACTGTGCACCTTCAATGGACACATCATTCATATTTATAAGGTTGCCGTCATAGGCATCCTGTACCGCATCCAACGCATCCTCTGGCGTTTCTGCATCGACAACGAAAACTCGACTGCGGATTTCAGACATTTCAACGTAATGCTTCATTCCGTCTCCTCCTCGTCTTCGTTTTCCCGCTTTTCGTCAACGTAGTCCTGAACAGCATGAGCTATCGCGTCCCAAAAGCCGCCTACGAAATATTCGTTCTTAGAGGCATAATGCTGAGCCTCCTCCGCGATGTGATTGATTTCGGATTCGTCTTCGGGTATGGGTATATTCTTTGCATCCATACGATCCTTGACGGCTGTGATCCAGCGTTCCGCCTCAGTGTCGGGTTCTTCAACGGTAATCTCCTTGATTTCTCCATAGAGAATGTCTCCGTCCTGCAGCAATATCTTATACGTCGTTGCCGTGATCTTCGAGTCCTCGATAATTCGTTCCTCTAACTTATACTCACGACGATGTGACCGATACTGCTCCCTCATAAAGGTGCGTGCCTCCTCTTTCGTTGTGCACGGACCGTGGATGCTGATTCCAAGCTCAAGATTATCTGCTTCCAAGACAACGTACATTGGTTTACTGCTCATCCTCTACCTCCTCAAAATCCTCGGGAACCTCGAACCATCTGTATTCCTGTATCCATTTTCCCGACTTTGAAAAGCCGGAAACGTCAACGAGGACTACGTTCAATCCGTTTTCCACGATGTGATCGATCTCGTCAAGCGGATAGCTCCAATGCTCGGATTCGAGGCCGTGTCTTTTAAGAACCGTCTCCATCTCGAAGACCGTGTTCTCGTGATCAAATCCGTAACAGCAGCCCGTCAGCTTTTCGCAATAGGTTTGAGGCGTGTAAAGCTTTTGTGATTTAACCATTATTCATCCTCCTCTTTGTATTTGTTTCTTTGACTGTTAAGGATATGTCCATATCAATATCCCTCCTGCTTTTTGAAAGTTGTGTATACGCCGCACTTCGGGCAAGGTATCTTGGGCCATTTATCGATAAGCTCAACGGTCTGCACGTCCGAACAACCGCAGCAATCGGTGATAATACCGATCAGCGTAGCTTTTTCAAGAGCCTCGGGACGGTAGCGTTGATTAAAGCGAACAAAATCCACCCACTTGGGATCATCGAACAGTCGCATCGAGTGCTTGATCAGCGTATCGCGCTCAAGTGTTTTCCTGTCGCTATCGCAGAAGTCATGCTCTTTTTCCCAAGATAGAAGCTGGTTGAAAAGCTCCTGCTCTCCATCCCTCTCGATGAGAAACCTCATAAGAGACAGCCATTCACTCTCCTCGATGTCGCCAATCTTCGTCATACAGCCGTTTCGGTAATCGTAGACCTTATCTCTGCCGGTGCCGGAAATATAGATTGCTCTACCGGTTCCGTACATAAATCGGACGTCCTCGAATTTGAGTTCCGCAACGCTGTATCGCTTATCGCTTACGGTTATGAAATCGGTCTGACAGAAGACCTTTGCCTCTTTTTTAGACTTCATCTTCCTCTCCTTTCAGGTTGATCACTCCATAGAGTGTGTTCCCAAGGAACCAATACACGTCGATTCCGTGAAAGCGATCCTCTGCATAGGATATCAGGTTGTTGATGAGAGTCTTGACCTCGTGAGAGAACTCGGGATAGTCCTTATCGATCACGCGCCAGAAGCAGTATCTCGTCAAGGTATCGTACTCCCCCGAATAGTCGTAATCTTCCCCGCACTGTTCAAAAATCTCCCCGTCTTCAAGCTCGGAGTAAGCTTCTTCATCCAGAGTCAGAACAATCTCCAGCTCGCGAAGTCCGTTCTGATCAAGCGACCAGAATTTGTTGTTCTCCTCGAATATTACGAAATCGGGATACACACAGATGGGCTTTTTCATACCGCACCTCCGTATTTCAGCTCCTTGCTCTCCTCCGGGAAGAACTCGCGGAAGAGCTCCATATACCGCTGCATACCGATACTCGATAGCGGCGCTTGCAAGGACACCATTGACCAAGCGATCATCTCCTCCTCGGGTATGTTGTACTCGTCGGGAACAAACTTGCCGCCGTCATAACGGGGTGCTCTCGGTTTCATCACCTTATCCATCTCGGTTTTGGTCGTGGCTGTCATGATCATTGCAGCACGCTTTTCGGCAATGCCTTCTATCAGTCTCTCTACGTAACCGAGCTTTCGGTAATACTCGATCTGACCACGTAGGGTTGCAAGTGCTTTCATGCGAAGTTCGAGTACCTTTGCGGAACTCGTCTCGTCAACGAGAACCTCCGCTACCTTCATGCAGATTAAAATGTCGGTGTCAAACACAGGACTCACCTCCGTATTTCTTCTCGTAGGTAACGTTTCTGACAATAGGAGCCAGATACTCGATGTATCCGTCGTACCAATCGTCGAACACTACACCGCTATTGGGATGTGGATTGAACTCGCTCTCCTCAACGTCCTGCTTCATATCGTATGCGACGTCGAAAAGACCGCTTGTATCCTCGGGATCGTCCACGTCGAAATGAAAGGACAGATCGTAAGCATACTTTTCTGCCCATTCGACGATAAAGCATTTCACCTTATCCCACATCTTGTTTTCTGCATCATAGTCCTCGGTTCGATACGGATCGGATTTAACGATCTTCTCGCTTTCCTCTGCGAATTCCATCTCTTCAATCTTGATTCCGAGCTTACCCGAATGGGTATCGGAATACAAACCGATCTGTGCGACGTCAAACTCACTAAGGTCAGCAATCGTCACGTTGTAATTGCCGTTATCAAACTGCAATCTCTTAAAGCAAATCGTGTAGTCGTCTTTCTCACGCTTCACGCTGCTTTCCGCCCACTGGACGTTGACGCACCTTCCGTTCGCCAGAATGATCTCGAAGTATTCGATAACCAAATCCGGCACTTGACTCTTTGCACTAACGTACAAATTCATTTTTGAAATCTCCTTTCTCTGATTTGTTTATATAGACGGGTAGCCATTGGCTTCCCGAATAAAAAGGTTGGGGAGCCGTGTGGCTCATCTATATAAAAAAGCACACAAAGACATAATTATCCCTGTGTGCTTTGTAGGCGCATTGCCTCGGAAAAAGAAAAAGTGCCAACAACGCACTTTCGTGCGGTACTGACACTTTGAATGAACTCTGATAAACTGTAACTGCTCTTGGCAATTTAGAAACTTTACGGTTTTATTATAACAGATTGGACTGCCTCAGTCAATGCCTCTTTGGAAAATGGCGGACAAAAGGCAGTAAAAAGGCGATAGACACTCCATTTTCTTTTC
>JAFTRQ010000142.1 GCA_017462125.1 Clostridia bacterium
AGAAAAGAGAGAGCTTTACGGAATTTGTTTCCGCATTACTCTCTCTTCTGTTTTATTGCAAGTTTCGCATTTGTAATACAAATGTCGTTGGGCTATGCCCATACCCCTATTTTGAATTCTCCGACAAGGACAACACCCCATGCGGATTTTTTGTTTGTAAATTGTAATTTAGTGGGGCGCCACGGCGATGCTTTGCGGAAGTTTTTACGTTGCTGATGTTTGCGAAGCAAACTCACGACGAGGGCACTTGTGCCCGAAGTAACACGTCGCGATCGGCGGTCGCCCTCCGCAGAGGGCGAAACCTCCTTTACGGCGTTTTCTTTTGCGCCTTTGGTATCAGAGAAAAAAGCGGGTAAACGACTTGAAAAGGCTTTGTTTAGAGGGGAAACCCCCACTTGTGTGCTTCCCCTCTTTTCGCTTTCAGCGAAAATTCACCCTTTCGTGGCGCTTTCGAACGATAAGGAGTTTCGCCCTCTGCGGAGGGCGACCAACGCTCCGCGCGTTGGATCGGCGGTCGCTTTTGGGAAAGCGACGCAAAACCTTTCATAAAAGACTCGCTGTGGAGTGCCCAATAAATCAAAATCCGAAAATCATTTTGTTATCACCGTTACAACCGCGGAGACAAGTCCTTCAGCCTTGGCATAGACCTTCATTCCGTCGGGATTCTTGCCGAGGGCGACGGCAACACTTATCCTGCCCTCACGCATACGTCTGTCGGGGCAGAGCAGGTAGCCGTGGTCGGAGATATCCGAGCCTGTGGAGTAGACGGAGCAATCGCCTGCGGTGCTGAAGCTTACCGTAGGAATATTGGCATTGGGAACGCAGATGCCGTTTTCATCCACTACCGTGCAGGTGAAGATCGCTATGTCGTCGCCGTTTGCGTAGACGTCGGGGGTATCCTGTGTCAGCACGAGGCGGTGAGGCTTGCCCGAGGTGACCTGCTTATCGGTGGCGACGCATTCGCCGTCCTTGTAAGCCTTGACCTCCAGAGCGCCGGGGGTGTAAGAGACCTGCCACTCGCCGTGCCCGTACTTTTCGATCTGCTTTCTGCCGAGAGACTCACCATTTAAGAACAATTCAAGCTCGTCACAGTTGGTGTATGCCCAAACCGAGATCGTCTCGCCCTCAAGACCCTGCCAATTCCAATGGGGGAGCAGGTGGACCATGGGAGCGTCGGAGAAGTGGGATTGATTCTGATAGAAAGCGTCCTTCTTCTGCAGGAAGAGGTCGATGGCACCGCTTTGGGAGCAGAGCCTCGGCCAGACGGCTTCACCGCGATGCTCGAATGCGATCCATTGGTAGCAACCCAGCACCCAAGGACGCGAGGTGAGAAATTTCCAGGTCTTTTCACGGCCTAAGAACCACTCGTTCATATCCTTGTCGTAGGAGGTGATGTATCCTCTTGCGGGATCGTTGGAGAGATATTGCGCTCTTGTGGTGCCTGTGGCACAGCATTCCGAGGCGAAAACGCCCTTATCGGGGTATTTTTCGTGTATATCGTCGTAGTATTTCAGGTTGTAGTTGATGCCTATGACGTTGTTGACGTCGTAGACCTGTGAGGTAGTGGGCTTGTCCACGGCGGTCATAATAAAGCGGCTGTTGTCAAGCTTATTTGCCTTCGCCATAAGGGTTTGGCAGATCTTTTTACCCTGCTCGGTGGCGTGGTAGGGCTCCTCGTTTCCAACGCTCCAGAATACCACCGAGGGGTGGTTTCGGTCGCGCTTGATAAGGGTCTCCATTTGGTCGATGCCCTCGTCGGTAGACTCGAACCAGCGGATCTCGTCCATAACGATAAAGCCCTCCTTGTCAAGCTCGTCCATCAGCACCTCGGCCTGCGGATAGTGTGAGCAGCGGTAGCCGTTTCCGCCCATTTCCTTCATTAATTGTACCTTGTAGCGGTGGATGCTGTCGGGAACAGCCTTGCCCATAAGTCCGCAATCGGCGTGACCGCAAAATCCCTTTATAAGATAGTGCTTTCCGTTGATATAAAGACCGCTGTTGGGGTCGATTCGGACGGTTCTGAAGCCGAAGTTGACCTTATCTGCGTCGATGAGTTCGCCGTCGCGCTCGACCTCGGCAACCATAGTATAGAGGTATCCGTCGTCGGGCGACCAGAGGTGAGGCTCGTCGATATCGAAGCTGTATTTCACCGTTGCTTTGTCCTTTTCGGCAACCGTGGTCTTACCCTCGGACACCGAAACCAACGCGCCGTCGCGGTCAAAAATGCTACCCTGAACTCTCACGTCTGCGGAGTCAAGGGAATCGTTGCGGAGGGTGACCTCGGTTTCCACCGTCCACTTCTCGCCGTCGAAGATCGGCTTTGCGTAGATTCCGTAGAGGTCGACCGACACAAGGTCGCTCTTGCATAGCCATACGTGGCGGTAGATGCCGCCGCCCTCGTACCACCAGCCCTCGTGCTCACGGCACTCGACGTGGATCGAGAGGATATTGCGCTCACCGAACTTCACCATATCGGTGATATCCACCTCGAAGGGGGTGTAGCCCGTGAAGCTGTGCTTCATCAGACAGCCGTTGAGGTAGACGGTTGCGTGGGTGGCGATGCCCTCGAAATAGAGGGAGATGCGCCTGCCGCGATCGCTGTCGGGAAGCTCGAAACGCTTGACGTACCAAGCGTTGCAGTAGTCGAAGAAGCCCAACGCGTTGTTATTTTCCTCCTTGGGGAGCCCTTCGATGATATAATCGTGGGGAAGGTGAACGACCTTCCATTTTTCGCCCGTATGCACCGCGTTTGAGTCGAAGCTGTCGGGCTCGAAGAGGTAGTTTTTGCTGGCGGGACCCGAGTGATAGCGCTCGGTCTTTGCCGAAATGTATGAAAAGCCCTTGTAGGGAGGGTGTTTGGTCTCAATGTCGCCTCTGTGGAAGAGCCACCATTTGTCAAAACTGATCTTTTCTCTCATAAAAGCCTCCATTGTATGGATTTTTGGGATTTATTATTCAATTATATATCATAAATCAAAAATAATCAAGAAAACATCTTGAAAATTATGGACAAAATTGATATAATTGATATATCACTTCGAAAGGAGCGGCAAAATGCAGATTTTTTATGCCAGAGGGTCGGGAACCACTGATTTTAACAGCGAAAAACCGCTGTACGTGAACAACTGCGGCTATTACAGAGATCTTGATTCCGACATCACGGTGACGCGGCCGTCCGGTCGGAGCGACTACCATTTGCTTGTGGTTACCTCGGGCAGGATCTTCGTAGCGGAATGTGAGCTTGAGCCCGGTCAGATCTATCTGTTTTATCCCGATACGCCGCAGAGCTATCGCTACGAGAGCGGAGAGGGAAGTGAGTATTATTGGCTTCATTTCAGCGGAAGGAGCGTACCCTTGCTGATCGAGAGCTACGGCTTGCGAGAGGGCTTGATCGATCTGAAGAGCTGCCGCGGAGAGGTCGACAGAATCATACGGATGATGCTCCGCGCGCTTACGGAAAAATATCGGAATGCGGACATCTTTTGCGAGGGCTTGCTGCAGTCCCTTCTGGCGCTGATCGCCGCGCCTCCCGTCATCAGCTCTCCTTATCACAGGGCAATCAAGCTGCTCAGCGATCCTGCAAACGAGCAGAGCATTGAGGAGATCGCTTCTATTTATAACGTAAGCGCCAACCATTTTATCAGAAGCTTTAAGCAGTACGTGGGGCAATCACCGTGCGCCTATCGGATCGCAAAGCGGATCGAGCTTGCCTGCGAGATGCTGACCTCCACGGATCTGTCGGTGGAGAGGGTAGCCCACGCAGTTGGATACGTCGACGCGCTTTATTTCAGCCGCGTTTTTCGCTCCCATATGGGGTGCACTCCCACGGAATACAGGCGGCGCAATCTGCGATTGCCGTAATATATAAATTAATGAAAAGGAATTGATCCTTATGACCTTTTATTTTAATAAGAAAAGAACTCGCGGCATCACGATCCCCGTCAGCCGTGAGCGTGCGGAGCTGTTTTTGCGCCGCGTGATCATATGCCTTGTAGCTTTGGCTTGCGTGCTGGGCGCGGTCTGCCTTGTGCTTGCTTTGCAGTTCAAATGGGTAAATATCGAGGCGGGAGATGGGCTCACCGCGGCAGAGATCGCAAGAGACGACAGCGCGGTGTTTGGCGAGGATTTTGATCCCGACTGTGTCAATCACGCGGGGATCTATTATTTCACCGTGTTGACCGACGAAAGGGTAATTGACGTGCGCTTGAGGGTTTACGATACCGAATCTCCCCGCGTTACGGTCAAGAACGTGAAATCCGCCGTGGGCGGAGAGCTGCCCAAGCCCGAGGATTTTATCGACAGCATCTACGAGCCCGATGATTATACGGGTGAATACGTTACCGCCTTGCCCGAGATTGAGAAGATGGGAAACTATTCCGCGCAGATAAGGTTTACCGATGCCTCGGGAAATAAAACCAAGATCTTTGACGTGGAGGTGACCGTTACGGTGGACACCGAGCCGCCGAGCATTGCCGTAGCCAAGGAGGTCACGGTGCTTGTGGGCGACCCTTTGGTGCTTGACGTCAAGCTGACCGATAATTGCACGGGGGCTTTGAGCTATACCGTGGACGACAGCGGCGTGGATCTGACCGAGGAGGGGAAGTATCAGGCCTACGTGGTGGCAACCGATGCCATCGGAAACGTGAGCGAGCCCGTTTCGGTGACGGTGCGCGTGGTGGCGTGGGAAGAGACAGAGACCGAATAGTGACAGAAAAAAGGAGGGGCTTGCCGAACTTCCCATAAGGAAGTTCGGCAGTTTTATTCGCCTTTGGCGAGTTCTATTGCCTCGCAGTGATATTCGTCTTACGACGAGTGATATTCGCTACGCGAGTTTTGGAGGCGAATAAAATATCACTAAAGCCGCAGGCTTTAATATCACTGTCGCGTAAGCGACAATATCACTCCGACAAAGTCGGAATATCACTCTTGCTTTCTCTGCTGATTTGTTTTTTTCGTAGGGGCATTCTGTGAACGCCCGCGGGCGAACACAGTTCGCCCCTACCGTGTATTAGGCAAATATTTTGTAATTTCTCCGCTAAGAACATTGCCCCTTACACCTTCCTTTTTCTATTTCCGCATTCCGCTCACACGGTTTTCACTCTGCGGTCATCAAATGCTAAAATTCAGAGAAAAGTTAGCACTGTTTACAAAATGTTCATAAAATTATTGGCAAAAACCCTTGACAAAAAGTCAAAAAAGGGGTATATTATTAGCGTAGGTTAGCACTTGAACAAAAAGAGTGCTAAAAATCAAGCGAAAAGGGAAGATTCCATCAAGCGGGCTTGGAAAAGGAACGGAAAGGAGCAAAATTGGCAATGGCTGAAAACGCAAATCACGTATTAAGTGAACGGAAAAAGCGGATATTGAAAGCGATCGTAGACGCGCACATTGTCGACGGAGAGCCTGTCGGTTCCAAATATATTATGCAGGATGAGCACTTGAACTGCTCGTCTGCTACCATCAGAAACGAGATGGCAGAGCTTGAAGCCCTCGGATATCTGGAGCAGCCTCACACTTCCTCGGGAAGAGTGCCAAGTGAGCTCGGTTACCGCTTTTACGTGGATTCGCTGATAGAAAGCTACGCGATGACCACAAACGAGATCACCGAGATCAACAAGCTTCTCAAATCCAAGATGAACGAGCTGGATCAGATCCTGCTTGCGGCATCCAAGCTTGCGGGCAATCTTACCAATTATACAAGCTTTGTGATCAAGCCCAAGGCAAGCTCGGTGAGCATCAAGCGCTTCGACGTGATATACGTCGATCGGCACAGCCTTTTGCTGGTTATGATCAGCGACGGCGGCGCGGTGCTGACCAAGCGGCTCTCGATCGAGCAGGGAGTCAGCCAGCTGACTGCAAGCGACCTTGCCGTTGCGCTGAACGATCATATCGCAAATCTTACGGCAAACGAGATCACGCTCCCCATTATCGTAGAGCTTGAAAACGCGATGGGTGATAAAGCGGGGCTTGTGAATCCTATCATTAAGATCATATACGAAAGCATGAACGAGCTTGACGGCGGCGACCTGAAGGTCAGCGGAATGGACAGACTTTTGCAGTACCCCGAGTACAGCAACAAGGATCAGCTCCGCGAGCTTCTGGGTGCTCTTGAAAACAAGGACGACATTCTCGATCTCGTATCCGACACGGAGCGCGAGGGCGTGAACGTGGTCATCGGCTCGGAAAGCTCGGTAAAGGTGATGAATAATTCCGCGCTTGTGTTCAAGCCCGTGGTGCGAGACGGCAAAACGCTTGGCGCCATCGGTATTATCGGACCGAGACGAATGGATTACGCCAGGGTGGTTGCCACCATCGAGGGGCTTGCGGGCAACGTGGAAAGCATATTGAACGACAGCATAAGCGAAAGCGATTTGTTACACGAAAAGAACGGAGGACATGAAAATGACGGAGGATAAGGAGATCGTCACCGAGGAGAAGGAAGAGATTCCCGCTCCCGAGGAGACGCCCGATGCTCCCGTAGCCGAGGAAACCGAGGCGGCTGAGGCCGCAGAGGCCGAAGGCAAGGAGTGCAAGGCGGACAAAAAGAAGACAAAAAAGCTTGAGAGCAGGATCGCAGAGCTTGAAAAGGAGCTTGAGGCGAAGAATGCCTCTCTTGCAGAGCAAAACGACAAATATATGAGAATGATGGCGGAATACGACAACTTCCGCAAGAGAAGCGCAAAGGAAAAAGAGGGAATCTACGCAGATGCTTACGCAGACGCGATGACCTCGATCCTGCCGATCATCGACAACCTTGAAAGAGCGGTTGGCGTTACCGATGCAGAGGGCGTGCTCAAGGGACTTGAAATGACGCTCAAGGGTGCTTCGGAGGCGCTTGAAAAGATGGGCGTTGAGGCATTCGGCGCCGAGGGAGACGCTTTTGATCCCAATATTCACAACGCTGTGATGATGGTTGACGACGAGAACCGCAACGAGGGTGAGATCGTCAGCGTATTCCAGAAGGGTTACCGCAAGGGTGACAAGATAATCCGTTATGCAATGGTAACGGTAGCAAATTGATTTTGAATTCAATAAATGTAGGGACCGGCGTCCCCGACGGTCCGCAATTTCGGGGATGAAAAATTAACTTAAACACTATCCATAAGGAGGATATAATCATGGGAAAAATTATTGGTATTGACTTGGGTACAACAAACTCTTGTGTAGCAGTTTACGAGGGCAGCGAGCCTATCGTTATCCCCAATCCCGAAGGTGCGAGAACAACACCCTCTGTTGTTGGCTTCTCCAAGACAGGTGAGAGACTTGTAGGTCAGGTTGCAAAGCGTCAGGCGATCACAAACCCCGACAGAACCGTTATCTCCATTAAGAGAGATATGGGTACGAATAAGAAGGTAGATATCGACGGTAAGGGCTATACTCCTCAGGAGATCTCCGCAATGATCCTTCAGAAGCTGAAGGCGGATGCAGAGGCATCTCTCGGCGCAACCGTTACAGACGCGGTTATCACCGTTCCCGCATACTTTACCGACGCGCAGAGACAGGCAACGAAGGACGCGGGTAAGATCGCAGGCCTTAACGTGCAGAGAATCATCAACGAGCCCACAGCGGCGGC
>JAFTRQ010000001.1 GCA_017462125.1 Clostridia bacterium
CCATTGTTCAGCATCCACGCTGCCTTACGCTTGCTGACATGAAGCATTTTATAAAGTTGCTCCAAGGACATTTCTCCCTCTTTCAGCATATCAGCTCACCTCCCCCTCGCCATCGTCGGCAAGGAGCTTGCCGAGCTTCATACCCGCCTCACCCGTAGCGTTGGCATCGAGATGGGAGTAAATGTCTGCCGTGGTACTCATATTGCTGTGACCGAGGTATTTCTGAATGACCTTCATGTTAACGTCGAGAGACACGAGGAGCGAAGCACAGGTGTGGCGCAGATCGTGGAAGCGAATCGGTCGCAATCCGTTCCTTTCGAGAAGCACCGGGAAGTGTGAGGTCACGTAGCTCGGCTTGATGAGCTCACCCATAGGGTTAACACACACCATATCAAGGTACTTTTTGGAGTATGCTTTGCGGAACTGCTTCTGATAAAGCTCCTGCTTTTGCTTGTGTTCAAGCAGAATCTCCTTGACTTCGGGAATCATTTTGAAGCTACGGCGTGAGCTTTCGGTCTTCATCTCATCGCTGACGATCTGTTCCATTTTGCCATCGCGTACCACCTCAAGAACCTTTTGACCGATGAATATCTTATCGTTTTCGAAGTCAATGTTGCTCCACGAGAGCCCGAGTGCTTCGCTACGGCGGAGACCGCAGTAGACGGCGAGGACGATTGGTATATAAATGGGATCTTCCTTTGCCTTTTCAAGCAGCTCCTTGACCTCATCCACCGAGTAGAAGTCGCCGATGAATTTCTTGACCTGCGGACGCTCTACTCTGTCCATGGGATTGTATTCGAGTATCTCACGTCTGATCGCGTACTCGAAGGCAGTGTGGAGCAGATTGTGGTAGTGAAGTATTGTCTGCTCACTGTCACCATCCTCACGCAGATACTCGTAGAAGCCGTAGATCAGCCTCGGCTTGCAATCGGCAAGCGTGAGCTTCTCCCCGAAGTATTTCTTCATCTTGCCGTTGACTCTGCCCTTATAGCCATTGTAGGTCGACTCTTGGATCCTGTGGATGTGAACCTTGTCAAGCCAATCGTTGAGGAAGAACAGAAGAGGATATTTTTTAGGGTCGTCATAACCTTCGAGGAAGCGTCTGTATTCGCTTTCAAACTTGTTCTTCGCTTCTCGTTCGGCCTTGCTGATAACAGACTTCGGAGCACCCACGGGAAGCCCCAGTCCCATCCATTTTGTCTTGCGCTTCTGAGTGACCGAGTCCTTATAGCTGATCACCAGATAGAGCTTGCCTCTCTTTTCCTGAATGCTGCCGGCGATGTCTTTTGTGTAAGTGTTTGCCATATTAGCATACCTCCTTTTTGATTTTTGTACCACACACAATATCACACGAAGTGTTCAAAGTCCAGTGCTGTGGGTTCGAAGTTACATTTACAACACAACTTTCTTTTTTGTGTTTTCTTTCTCCGCGGACGAATTCCATCACAGAGCTTTTCGAAATGCGATATTCTCGTCCAACCTTCTTGGCGAAGACCTTTTCCTCATGGACAAGGCGAGAGGCGAGCTTGGTGCTGATGTTAAGACACTCGGCAAGCTGGGCGAGTGTCATCGCGTCGGGATAATTGCAAAAGATATTTTTATTGAGCATTAGTTTTCCTTTCGTTACATATAAAGTCCATATTCGTATTCTTGTTCGTTGTTGGCGCTGTACTTCAAAAGCGCCTTGGGCTCGACCTTGATGCCCATCATTTCGAGCATCATCACGGTCATTTTATCGAGCTGATGGTCTTCAACCGGCGGCGTGAAGAGTCCATCGTAGGGCATGGTTTCGAGCAGATTTTTCAAAAGATTGAATAGTCCGTCGCCAACTGTGTAGGCGTGTTCGGGTCGGAGATCATTCACATACGACTTGTATTGATCCGCAAGCCCCGATTCACAACCGCCGAGAGCGAAATAGATCTCCAGATTTTTTCGCAAAAGTTGCTCGGCAAAGAGCTTGTTGTCACGGCATTTGTGACCGTCGGGAGTGGTGAAGGTGATATACTTATGGTTATCCTTCCAGTCAACCTTATAGCCGTGCATCTCCATTTCATAGATAAAATCTTCCTTGCAACAGGTGTTGTTGGCGACGTTATATGCCTTTCGACGAAGCAGATCCTTCCACTTCGGCATGGACTTGAAGGAGGATTTCGCTTCGGTTTCAGAGAGACCGTACTCCCGACAGAGCTCGTTAGAAAACTCTTTTACCTGTATCAATTCGGCAGCGCTCTGATGAAATTTCTTTCCCGTTTCCATGTTCACGGAGTCGAGAATAATATGATTGTGGATGTGGTCGGTGTTTCTGTGAGTGGCAACCAATGCTTGGAAGCCACCGAAGTATTCAGCGAAGCGCAGACCGATCTCGTGAGCCGTTTCGGGCGTAATATCATCGTCCGGGCTGAAGGCTTGTATGATGTGAACGTAAGTCCTTCCGCCCTCTTTTTTGAATTGTTTTTTGACAAAAGTGAACTCGGAAAGCACCGTGTCGGTAGAGCAACCGATGCCCGAAATCAGATTTTCATCGGTTTTCTCTCGGTTCATCACGTAGGGAAAAATATTATTCATCGGGCATCCTGAAGTAACGAATTTAACGATTGCCAAATCTTTTCGAGCTCCTTTCTTGTTTCTGTCAGGTTAATCTGGGTTGCATATCCCGCATTGACAGCTCTCGTGAGCTGGTTGATATTGTTGCCGATGCGACGAAGCTGTGCAGAGAATTCATCGAGACCGTTGATAATAACGATGTCTTTTTCGAAGACACAGTCCCGAACGAAGTCGCTGATGAGGCGGTAATTGCCGTAGGAATGTTCTTCAATCCACTTCTTTTCTTCGGCAGTCACGCGAAAAGAAATAAAATAATCTTTGTTTTGTTTATTCATTCTAAAGTCCTTTCTGTAAAAAAATGATAGGGGTATGGGCTTAGCCCGACGCCTTTGCGGCCGCCCAAATGGGCGGTCGTAACACAAAGGCGAAACTCGTCATAAAGCGTCTTCATCCCAAATCCTCCGCAGGAACGC
>JAFTRQ010000143.1 GCA_017462125.1 Clostridia bacterium
TCGTAAAAAACGGTCTCGGGCAACTTCTTCTTGTTCAGAAAGGCATACACCAAATCATGATTTTCTTCTGCAAATTGTTGATGCTTTTTTGTTAATGGGCGTACATCCATATTCCTTTCCTCCAAAGTGAAAAAAGGGATACCGTTTGCCAAAAGGCTAACGGCATCCCTGATTTCTTATGCTATGTAAGGCTTACACAGCATTATCTTTTAGAGAGGCAGTTCATCTTTGTCTCCGTCAATGACATCATTGCTGGAAATCTCAAAGTGATTGCCATTCTCTCGTGTCTGGTAGGTAGAGTCCTCGTAAAGCGGCTCTGCGTCCGAACGGCTCATCGCATCAGCGGCACGTGCCTGAAGCATTCCCTTGATCTGCTCACGGAAGCCGGTAGCATACGCCTTGACCTTTGCAAGCTCCTCGCCTGTAAAATCACAGACCTTCTTAAAAGTTGCCACGCTGTAAGTGTTAGCGCCCTCAACTCTCTTAAGTCCGATCTGTACCACGCTGGCGTAAGTAGGACGGCGGCGTGTTACAAAGCAGGCATTGATGAAGTCGGAATAAGGACGAAGGCTTGTGGGAGGAAGTGCGAGAAGAATCGGCATATATTCGCCATCGCGGAGAATATACAAGTGACGCATATTCTTGCATGCCTTACCCTTGGCTTGGTTGCCCTTGCTGTCCGTTGCAGTTCCGTACTGATTCAGCTCACAAAGAGCGCAAGAGCCTCCGGGAGTTCCGCAGCCAACCTTGCCGTCAACAGACGAGCAAAGAGGGGTAACCGAATCATCGTACTCGGATCCTTCGGGCCAATAAGCACCGGTCTGATGAGAGTGCAAAATAACACCCTCAATATACTTGGTGTAATCGGGGTTTTCGGGATCGTCGCTGGGGATCTCAAACTGCAAAGCACCGCCCGCAGGGATCTTTACTCGCTGAAAACTGAGCTGCAATCCATCATAGTCATCAGCAAGCTCTTCGCTTGTGAATTCACCCTCAAGCATTTCGGGAAGCATAAAGTTCTTCTTTTCTACCATTGCGTTATCATTGTTGTTATACATATTTTCATTACTCCTTGTTAATTAAAAATTTTTTGTGTGTAGTCAGCGTTAAGCTGCTATTTGATTCATTCTTTCCCATTGGTTATTGGGCATTGTCAGCATTCGATAGCTGATCTCCTCAAGGTCTGTTGCACGTTCATAGCTTTCGCTGTCAGTGCTTTGCCTTGTTACCGCGTTTGCAAGACCAAAACGAGTCATATCCTCGCTTTCCATTAGGTGCTGCAATACGCCTTCCTGTTCTGTGTCCGTGATACCAAAGGCATCTGCGGCTGCATTTACCACCTGCGGCACGTTTTCTTGATTGATTTGTGCCTCCATCGCTTCCTGCATTGTGGTTAAAGTATGCTCGAAGCTCTCCTCGTCAAGTGCCTCTCTGACAGATCCTCGAATCCTCTCAAGGAAAGCGTTATCATCTGCCATGAGGAATTGTTCGGGGCGCAGCAGGAAATGCTCACTGGTTCTGTAGGTCGGTCCCATATGTGTGCGTTTGACCTTTCCCATATCCGAAATCATACCGAAGTTTAATTCCGGACAATAAATCATCGGGGATACATAAAATGTACCGAGACCTGTTTCGCTATTGCATATAACGATGCCTGCTTGAACGGTTTTTCCGGGTGAAAGTTCGCGAGTCATATTAGGATTTACCGCCTTGATATACAGATGGTTATCTGTAATTTGGTTACTCACAAAATTGACGTCGGGTATCTCTCCCATAACAGGCATAACCGCGCAGACAACCTCGTGATTGTCAATGCGAAGATAACGATTGCTCAAAAACGCTCGAACCTTGCCCTCCATCACACGA
>JAFTRQ010000144.1 GCA_017462125.1 Clostridia bacterium
AGAAAAGAGAGAGCTTTACGGAATTTGTTTCCGCATTACTCTCTCTTCTGTTTTATTGCAAGTTTCGCATTTGTAATACAAATGTCGTTGGGCTATGCCCATACCCCTATTTTGAATTCTCCGACAAGGACAACACCCCATTGATGCTGTTCTTTTTTATCAGATATTAGTTCTTGCTCTTGATTCCGCCGCCGATCATGATATCCCAACGGTCATCCTTGTCGTCGCTCTTTGCGGTAACCTTGCTTCCGAAGGGGGAAGAGAAGGTGGAGGTAGAAGAAGTGGTGTCCTTCTTGTCAAATCCGGTTGCGATGATGGTGATCTGCATTTCGTCCTCAAGCTCCTCGTCGAAGCCAACACCGAAGATGATGTTCGCGTCGGGATGAGCCTCGTTCTTGATGAGGTTAGCTGCAAGCTCTGCATCCTCGAGACCAACGTCTGGAGATACGACGAATCTGATCAGAATACCGCGAGAGCCTGTGATGGAGGATTCGAGCAGAGGGCTGGAGATAGCCATCTTAGCCGCGATCTCTGCCTTGTCCTTACCTGTAGCCGCACCGACACCCATATGAGCGTAGCCTGCGTCTCTCATAATGGTAGCGACGTCAGCGAAGTCAAGGTTGATCAGGCTGGTGCCGTTAACAAGGTCGGAAATGCTCTTGACACCTGTGTGGAGAACGCCGTCGGCAACCTCAAATGCGTTAGCCAGGGTGATTCTCTGATCGCTTGCTTCCTTCAGCTTATCATTGGGGATAACGATGAGCGCGTCGACAAACTGTGCGAGCTCGGCAATACCGTCCTCGGCATTCTTCGCTCTTACCTTACCCTCAAAGGAGAAGGGACGGGTTACGATACCGATGGTCAAAACGCCCATTTCACGAGCGATACGTGCAACAACGGGAGCCGCACCTGTACCTGTACCGCCGCCCATACCGGCAGTTACAAATACCATATCGGTGTCAACGAGGAGCGCCTTGAGGTCGTCAAGAGACTCTTCTGCCGCGCGCTTACCGATCTCGGGCTTAGCGCCTGCTCCGCGTCCGCCTGTAAGCTTTTCACCGATCACGAGCTGTGTGGGCGCGTTTGTACGGTTGAGAGCCTGACGGTCGGTATTGACGGTGATGAAATCAACGCCGCGAAGGTTAGAAAAGATCATTCTGTTGACTGCGTTATTACCGCCGCCACCTACGCCGATAACCTTTATATTGGCGCCTACATCGATTGTGTCGTCGTGTTCAAAAATTCCCATGTGTGTAAATCCTCCGATTTATGTATTCCTGTTTTTTACTATATAAAAATTGCACACCATTGCATAGTATTACAATATAATAATAATACATTTAGCATAAAATTGCAATAGCTTTTGCAAAATTTATTAAAAATTAACATTTGTAAGCGGATCAAGCGTTTTTGGGGAATATTCGCCTTGATTTTAATGCTTACCTTTATAAAATTTGGTATAAAATTCGCCTGTGAGGGCGGAGCTGTCCGCGCCGTTACAGTGGATATCCGACATCATAGTCGGAGAGCAGGCGCTCTCTCCGATGATGATATGCTCGATGAGGGATACGTCGATTGCGGAAAGCACCTGACGGGTCGCCTCGGTAATGGCAAGATCCTCGTCGCTTGCCGCAGAATAGCCGTTGGGATGATTGTGCGCGATGATCACGCAGGAAGCGCCGCATCTCGCCGCCGCATAGGCGATGGCACGCGGGTTGATCCCGGCGGCATTCACGCTTCCCTTGGAGAAGACCTCAAATTTTAGCAGCCTTAACTTACCGTCGAGAAAGAGCGCGCAAAATTGCTCCTCGTGAAGGCCTGCGTACCGTCTCATCAGAAAATCACTGACCTTGTCGAAGGAATCGAATCTGATCTGCGGCTCACGTCGGTCGTTGGTAACACGCTTGAAAAGCTCAAAAATGAGCAAGAAGAAGAGCGCGGACCGCTTTCCGATCCCCTTCACCTGCTTCAGCTTTACGTCGTCCAGATCGGGAAGCCTTTGCAGAGATCCTGCCTCTTGGAGCAGGTCGTGGGCGATCTCGTTGGTGTTGACGCGCGGAAGAGGGAAGAAAAGCAAGCATTCAAGCAGCTCGTGGTCTGCAAGAGAGGCCGTGCCAAACTGCTCGATCCTTTCAAATATTCTTTTTCTGTGACCTTCGTGCCGTTTGATGCTGATGAGGGACATAAAACGAAAACCTCTGCGTGAAATTAATAAAATCAGTGAATATTTGCGAAATATACAATAATTTGTTCTTTTAATTGTGATTATATCAAAATGTCCCTTGAAATATATGAAATTATCGGCGCGAGAAAATGTATAAAACGGTGAATAAAATTGCTTGAAAAATTAATTGTTGTATCAAAAACCCCTATACTACCGTATTTTTTTCGAAAAAACGGTAAATTCTGCGTTTTTTCGCCATTCTGCGACAAGAGCGGATGTGCTATAATAAAAGTAACGTGAAAGCACGCATAGCGTATAGGAGAGAACCCGTGCAGCTCGGCCTGCCGTTATGTATACAAAGCAATGAAAGTAAGAGGGAATGCAGAAATGAGATTTGTATTAACAGAGGTCGTGGAAGGAACACGGGGATGGTACAGTCTGAGGACCGAAATGGGTACGGGAGAGCGCAAGCTCTATCGCGACCTGACGCAAGACCGCCGAAAAATAGAGGAGCTTTGCGCAAGGATAAACAAGGGCAGGGTATCTCCGATACATATTGACGATATCATCGAGGACTTTTTGGATTAGCCGAACGGGAGCCGAATCGAATTGCCCGACGACGATGCATTTTCGCATCTTTCGGCGTGCTTTCGCTCGCAAGATTTCTATATAGCTTCGCAAAATCACACCAAAATCTAGGCGATATGTCCAAGAGAAAAGGTGCAGGAATCGGACAAATCTGCACGTCAAAACCAACTCGGTTCGACTCCCGTTCGGCTAAGCGATCATTTGATATCGGATTTAAAGGCGATCGCTCTGCCGATGATATGGATCTTTTCAAGGTCCTTTCCGACGAAGACCAAGGGCTCGTAATTGACGTTTTCGGGAAGGAGCATCAGCTTTGCGCTTTCGGGGTAGTAGTAGACGCGCTTGAGAGTCGCTTCGTCATTGATGATCACGGCAGCGATCTCGCCGTTGGCAACCACGTCGGTTTTTTTGATAAAGACGGTATCGCCGTTACAGATGCGGGCATCCTTCATGCTGTCGCCCTTCGCAATGAGACAAAAATCCGCATCGGTCTCGATATCGGTCACCACAAAGCCGTTATCCTCCTCGTTTGCAAAAACGGGATAGCCGCAGGCGATCTCTCCGATAAGGGGGATGGCTTTATATTTTTTGCCGTCCGAGAGCATCTTGGGCGAATCGGAGGTTCCGAGAAGATATGCCTCGCTGATCTCCAACGCTTGCGCGATGGCACAGATGGCATCGGCTTTTGGCACGTAAACACCGCTGAGATATTGGCTCATACGGGGCTTGGAAATGCCCGTGCGCCGAGATAGCTCGGCGGCTTTTATATTTCTTGTTGCCATGATCTCAGCCAGGCGAGTTTTGAAATCTTTCATAATCATCCGATCCGCCATCGCGTACAGCGTGATGGCATAGTTATTTTGTGGGCGACTTTTATTCGCGGAAGACGCAAGATTACGCATTTGGTATTCAGCGACAGGTTTATTACTACTATTATACCAAAAAGTTAAGCAAATGTCAACAGATATCAGCAAAAAAGTTAAAGAAAATTAATTTGCGAGGGGACTTGACAAAACAGAACGAATGTGCTATAATTACAAACAGTTAAGCAAGCTTAACAGGATTCGGTTGCATAAAACCGTACAACTCTTTGAAAAAAACCGTCACGCGGGCGTATCAATTAAGGATTACAGATCCCCATCCGTTTTTGAGCGCTTTCACTTGGGCTTGGCTGTTTCTTTTTTTAACACAAGAGTTAAGCAAACTTAACGAATTATATACAGCGCGTTGCGTTGTTTCCTGTATAGCGAACGCGCGGAAAGGTTGAACATTGGCATATGAGGCGATATGCCCGTATTTGAAAAGTGCAAAGGGAAGCGGGGTGGCGGTTTGCGAGTGCGCAAGATTTACGTTTCCGGACAATAAGGCCAAGCGAGAGATCCTGTACGGATGCTGCGGCCATCCCACGGAATGGAAGAATTGCTTTTTCAAAAGGGCATTGGACAATTACTATTATGAAAGGAAGTTTGCGGGTGAGAAGAAAGCTAAACATCATCAGAACAATGCTCTGTTTTAAAAATCGGATGATCAAGCGTGAAAGAGACAGAGCGCAGGCGCAGGAATGGGCGAATCGGATACTTTCCGCCTATCTTGCCTTGCTTGTGGAGGAAAATCAGTCTGTCAGAGTGCCCCGAGAGATGGTTCGCTCTGCCATCGGGAAGTACAGCGCCCAGCTCCAAAGCGTTGGAGACGACTATCTGATCACCGTGAAGCGGACGCAGGACGGTGTTGATGGCGAAGAGTAAGTACGCGCAATGGCTGGAGAGCTTCGGACTTGAGGCGGTGCGCAGGCTTGCGGAGGACGGGCTGCCGGATGAGGAGATCGCGGCGCGGGTCGCGTTGGAGCTGTCCGTGTTCCGTTGTTGGAAAAGACGGTATCCAGAGTTTGCGGAGGCGATCTCGCTTGGGCGAGCCGCGGCGGATTACGAGGTTATACGATCGCTTTACAAAAAGGCGGTGGGGTATAACGTGGCGGTCAACAAGACCTACAAGCTCAAGCGCGTGGATTACGATCCCGAAACGGGAAAAAAGCTTCGTGAATACGAGGAGCTTGCCACGGGGGTAGACGAGACGCACGTGCCTGCCGATCTGCGCGCAGAGACCTTTTGGCTGAAAAACAGGCAGAGTGACCGATGGAGCGAGAGAAGCGAGCGGGGCGGCGGAGACGGGGAGGGCTACGGTGTAGTCGAGCTTCCAGAAGCCGATATGATCGACGGGGAGGACTGAGATATGGTTGACCGAGCGTTGTCAAGAGACGGGGCGCGCGTGGTGTGGCGCCCACAGCCGAGGCAGGCGGACTTTATGCGACGGCTTGAGGATGAGGCGCTGTACGGAGGCGCGGCAGGCGGAGGAAAGAGTGATTGCGCCTTGGCAGAGGCACTCCGTCAGATCCATATCCCCCACTATCGTGGATTGATCCTGCGAAAGACCTATCCGCAGCTGTCCGAGCTGATCGACCGCTCCTTCAGCATCTATTCGGATTTTTGCCCCGAGGCATCTTATAACGAGTCCAAGCATTTCTGGCGCTTTCCGTCCGGTGCGAAGATCTATTTCGGGTCGCTTGCCCATACGGACGACCGTTACAATTATCAAGGTAAGCGCTACGATTTTATCGACTTCGACGAGCTGACACAGTTCACCTTTGACGAATACAGCTATCTTTTTTCAAGAAACCGCCCGAGCGGGCCCGGCACCCGATGCTATATGCGGGCGCAGGCCAATCCCGGCGGGATCGGGCACGGATGGGTCAAGGAACGATTTGTGACGCCTGCGCCTCCGATGACCACGATATGGGAGGAGGTAAAGATCCGATTTCCCGACGGCAGGGAAGAGATACGCAAGAAATCCCGTATATTCGTGCCGTCCACGGTGTTTGACAACAAGATCCTGCTTCGCAACGATCCCGAATATCTGACCAGACTTGCGTCGCTTCCCGAGGCGGAGCGTGCGGCTCTGCTGTACGGGGATTGGGACGGCTTCTCGGGGCAGGTGTTTACCGAGTGGAAAAACGACCCCGACCGATATCTTGACCGAGTCAATACCCACGTGATCTCCCCCTTCCGTATACCTCGGGATTGGGCGATATACCGTGGCTTTGACTGGGGCTATTCGCGACCCTTTTCGGTTGGATGGTATGCGGAGGACAGAGACGGGACGCTTTACAGGATCCGCGAGCTTTACGGCTGTACCAAAACGCCCAACGAGGGCGTTCGTTGGGAGGCGGCGCGGATCGCCCGTGAGATCCGACGCATCGAGCAGGAGGATGAGAACCTGAAGGGGCGAGAGATCAGAGGCGTTGCCGACCCTGCGATCTATCAAAAAAACGGCGGCGAGAGCATTGGCGGTATTATGGAAAAGCAGGGCGTTTATTGGGACAGGGCGGACAATTCCCGCATTGCGGGCAAGCAGCAGGTGCACAACAGGCTGACCTTTGATGCGGGAGGCAGGCCGAGGCTTTACGTTTTCTCCACCTGTCGCCAATTTATCCGCACGATCCCCTGTCTTGTATACGACAGCTGTGACGTGGAGGACGTGGACACCACGGGAGAGGATCACATTTATGACGAGCTGCGTTACGTTTGCATGGAGCGTCCCGTTCCCTCGGTTTCCCTACAGCCGCGGCTGATCCTGCCCCAAGCGGCGCCTGCGGGAGGGTATGAGGAATATCGGATCAGAGCGCAGTTCGGCTAATGATAAGTTATGAAAGGACAAACAAATGAACAAAGATAAAAAGATCGCATCTGTCGATCTGTCTCTTGCGGCGGAGGCATTGACCCGCTACAAAAGACAGAAGGCAGAACTTGAGAAGCGGCTTGCCTGTGAGGAGGAGATCTGGCGCGCGGTTTATGCGGGCGGAGAATCCTCATCCTGGATATTCAACAGTATCGTAAACAAGCACGCCGACGTGATCGACAGCATTCCGACCTGCGTATGCCTGCCTCGTGAAAAGGACGACGAGGCAGACGCGGAGATGCTGTCAAAGATCATACTCGTTATCAGCCAGCGCTGTAATTTTGAGCAGACCTATTCGGACGGTGCTTGGAGCAAGCTGAAGCACGGAACGGCTGTGTACGGAGTTTTTTGGAACAACGCTATGGAGCAGGGCTTGGGAGACGTCGACATCCGTGAGATCGGTTTGGGAGATATCTTCTGGGATATGGAGGTCAACGACGTACAGAGCAGTAAAAATTTCTTTATTGTGGCGCCGATCGACATTGACGAGGCGGAGGCGAGGTATCCTCACTTCAAGTATTCCGAGTGCAGAGAAGCGGATCTTCGCTTGATTTCAAGCCTTGGCGCAAAGGTGGGTGGAGGAAAGGCGCTTGCGGTGGATTGGTATTATAAAAAGTACCGTGAGGATGGCGCGTGCCTGCTTCATTACTGCAAATTTGTCGGTAATTGTATTCTCTACAGCTCGGAGGCGGATCCTGCCTGTGTTGACGGCTGGTATAAGCATGGGCAGTACCCCGTGGTGTTCGACAGGATGTATCCTACCGAAAACGCTTGCGGCTTCGGCTTGATCTCGATCGCGTCAAACGCGCAGAAATATATCAACCGTCTTGACAGCAATATGCTGGAATACACCGATTGGGCTTCTCGCGTCCGCTTTTGGGCGAAACGAAGCCTTGGGGTCAACGAAAAGGAATTCTTGGATATTGACCGCAGCATCGTAGAAGTAGAGGGCGATATCGACGAGGAAAAGCTCCGTCAGATCGAGATCAATCCCATCGACGACAGCATTATCGACATCAAGCGCTTGAAGATCGACGAGCTGAAGGAGATCACGGGCTCACGTGACGTATCGCAGGGCGGCATCAGCGGCGGTGTAACCGCGGCGTCTGCCATCAACATTCTGCGTGAAGCAGGCGCAAAGTCCTCCCGTGACGGCATAGAGGAATCCTATAGAGCTTATATCAAGCTGATCTCGCTCGTTATCGAGCTGATCCGTCAGTTTTACGATGAAGCTCGCGTGTTCCGTGTCGTAGGCAAGGATGGGCAGGCGGAATATCTGACCTATTCGGGAAAGAGGCTACGCGGAGAAGATATGGGAAGACAGCCCTTCTTTGATATTGAGATCAACGCGATCAAGAAATCTCCCACCGAGGCACAGCAGAAGAATCAATTCGCTAAGGAGCTTTACGACAGCGGCGCGTTCAAGCCCGAGAACGTAAAGGAGACACTTCTGATGCTGGAGCTGATGGATTTTGAGGGCGTGGACAATCTGAAGGTGTCGTTGCGTTCCGAATACAACTCTTAAATTTGCTTATATCACGCTTCAAGGCTTTATATTCAGGAAGGACAGAATGATAGAGGCAGATTTTTTCAGAGAAGAGAAGGGGATACGCTTAAGGCTTACAGGCCACGCCAATTACGTCGCAGACGGTGACGACATTGTCTGCGCCGCGGTATCCGGCATATTCTATGCCCTGGTCGGATATCTTGCGAACACATATCAAGAGGGCTTGATCATACGTTCGATCGAGACCGGAAGGGGAGACGTTACCTGCTCGGAGGCGGGGGAGGAGGCGATGAAGCTTGCCTGTATCGGGCTTTTGCAGATCGCGCTCACGTACCCCGGATGTCTTCTGGTACGGAATAGTGTGTTCCCTTGGAAAATAAAGGGCTCGGTCGAATAACGCCAAGTGGCAGAAGGGTTACGTTTACATTATGGATGAAAACAGAACAAGTGTTGAAGACAGCGCAGAGGGTACTGTCGAAGCGGTGACGGCAACCGTGAATGAAGAGTCGGAGGAATATTTTGAAGAGCCTTTGTCCGATGAGACAGAGGACGATATTGCTCCTCGGGTGAGCGAGCGGGACGAATATGACAGGCTGATCAAGACGCGATTCAAGGCGCTTTACGCCGCGGATACGCAGAAGATGATCAACCGTCGCTTCCGCAAATACAAGGTTCTTGAGGAGAGATACAGGATCATGGAGGAGGTCCTTGCGCAAAAGGAGGCAAGGATCGCGGAAACAGAGCAGAAAATCGCGGAATTTGACGCTATGCTGCGTGACGAGCTTGCGAGGGCTGTCAAGGAGACCGAGGAGAGGATCCTCAATCAGGTGAAGGCAAGACAGCTTCGTCCTGCGGAGAACGCTGTTGCGGATCGCAGGGCAAGGGCAGGCTTTGACGTTACACAGCTTACGAAAACCGAAAGAGCCCGACTTGCAAAGCGGGCGGCTGACGGCGAGCGGATCAAGTTCTGACGGCAAGTGTGCTGCAATTGAATTTATTTTACAAATGAAAGGATATGATATTATGACAAATCTTACAACGATCAAGACAAATCTTCAGCTTTTCGGAGCAGGTGAAAAGGTGCTTGGCACCGAGGGCGAGATCAACACCGCAAACGGTAACGAAACAAAATATGCGCAGGGTGAGGGGCTTTCTCCCGAAATGCGCACCTATTACGCAGATTATCTCATCGACAACGCAGAGCCCGCTCTTGTGCACGATCGCTTTGCACAGAAGCACACCATTCCCACAGGCGGCGGCAAGTCGGTTCAGTTCCGCAAGTACGATCCGCTGCCCAAGCTGACCGATCCCATTGCCGAGGGAATCACTCCCACGGGTCAGACCATCAATATGGGCATTGTGAACGCGACCGTCGCGCAGTACGGCGGCTACGTTGAGATGACCGACCTGCTTCTGATGACAGCCATCGACAACAACCTTTGCATGGCGACCAAGCTTCTCGGCTCTCAGGCGGGCAGAACCCTTGATACTATCTCCCGTGAGGTGCTTGTCGGCGGTACCAACGTGCAGTACGCGGAGGGTCAGGTCAGCTCCCGTTCTCAGCTTACAGGCGGCAAGGAGGAGGGCAACCATTATCTCACCGTTGACGCGATCCGCAAGGCGGTCAGATTCCTCAAGAATCAAAACGCGGAGAAGATCGACGGCGCGTACGTGGCGATCATTCATCCCGACTGCGCGTACGATCTGATGAGCGACCCCAATTGGAAGTATCCTCATCAGTATTCCGATCCTTCCGCGATCTTTGAGGGCGAGATCGGTAAGCTTGAGGGCGTGCGCTTTATCGAGAGCACCGAGGCAAAGGTCTTCCACGCAGAGGACCTTGCGGAAAATATGAGAACGCTTACCGTCAGCACCGCCGCGAACGGCAGCGCTACGGTTTCCTTCAAGAGCGACGCTGTGGTAGCGGATGGCGCGCTTGTTGGCAGAGAGGTGATCATCGGCGGCAAGAAGTATTACGTTTCCGCAAACACTACCGCAAGCATGACGCTTTGCACCGACAGCACAAAGGCTACAGCGGCAAGCGTGACCTGCTCCGCAAACGAGGTGATCTATCCCGGTGAGGCGGGTGCTGAGGGTACTGACGTTTATGCAACGCTCATCTTCGGTGAGAACGCGTACGGTACCACCGCGCTTGCAGACGGCGGTCTTGAGCACATCGTCAAGCAGCTTGGCAGCGCAGGCTCCTCCGATCCTCTCAATCAAAGAGCGACCGTGGGCTGGAAGGCGACTAAGGTCACCGTTCGTCTCGTTGAGGCGTTTATGATCCGTATCGAGACCGCGGCGTCGGTATAAGATGCGGGGAGGGAGGCGCTTTTGGGGAACTTTTGAAAAAGTTTCCCAAACCCCTCAAAACCTTCAAAAAATGAATGCATACAAGACGGCTTGAGCTTTGAAGAAAAAGCGTCCTTCATTGAAGCCTTTTAGTATATATTAAGTCAACAAAATAAATAAGCTTCTCCCAAAAACCAATTATTCAAAGGCTTTTGGAGGGAGCGCGAGGGAACCTTTGTCGAAAAGGTTCCCTCGTAACAAGAAAGGAATTATCAATATGTCAAAAATAAACGAAACGATTGCCGCGATCAAGGTGGAATACGAGCAGAGACTTGCAGAAAAGGAGGCGGAGAATGCCATCCTTCGCGGAGAGAAGAAGCTTGCCGAGGAGAAGGCAAGGGCTGCGGCAAGGGAATATGAAAGCTATCTCAACGAATACATTTCGGTGAAGCTTTTCAAGGACAACGACCGCTACAAGGACGACGTTTACGTTGCCGTGAACGGTCAGAACTGCGTGATCAAGCGCGGTGAATGGGTGAAGATCAAGCGCAAATTCGCGCTGGTGCTTGACGCCTCCGAGATACAGGATATGAAGACGGCGGAATTTATCGAGCGGGAGCAGAAGAAGTTTGCCGACGGGAATTGACAAGCGGATGAAAAAACTGTATAATAGGAGGTGCAGGGGATGGGAAACAATGGGCAAGCTGACAGATTTCCCGACAAATATCTATTTGGCGACAGTGTGAAATGGAAGAATTGGATGTCTGAACTTCTTTTAACAACCTGCAAAACCTGCAGAGCAAATCACGGTAAGATCTATCCCATCGATGCAGAGGAGCATTTGCCGATACACGTGAATGGGAAATGTGAAATGGTACCAATGAGAACACAGGCAGCAGGAACCGCCACCGATATGGGAAAGGATGGCGTGGATGCATATTTATTGGAACACGGAGAGTTGCCGGGTATTATCTAACAAAAAAAGATGCAGAATTAAATGGATGGAGAGCTCCTAAAGGTAACTTAGGAACAGTTTTGCCTGGTAGAATGATAGGCGGCGATGTGTTTTACAACGATAAAAACAAATTGCCAGATGCGGTGGGAAGAGTATGGTATGAAGCGGATTTCAATTATGTATCCGGATGGAGAAATGATTATAGAGTGCTATATTCAAATGATGGATTAATATTTATTACTTATGATCATTATAAAACTTTTTATGAGTTGCTTAGTTGATTTGGAAAAGGAGAATGTATGTATAAGTATAAGGAGATTTATACAATTGATTTCAGAAAAATACAATATTATGCTGATGTGCAATGTGTGATAAAGGAAGCGCTCGATTTTCCCGACTATTACGGTGAAAATTGGGATGCATTTTGGGATTGTATTGTTGATCTTGCGACCGGAAGTAAACCTCTTAACATTGAGATAATAGGTTTAGACGTTCTTGAAAGAAAGTTTGGAGAGGATGAGTCAAGTATATTGCTCAAATGCTTGAAAAGGGCAAAGTATAGAGCTGATGGTATTTTTGCCCATTTAATGAAAATCGAGATCGTCGATGGCGACAAGAGGATAGAGATTCAATAAGGAGAACCGATAAAAAATACACGATTGATTTCAGAAAAATAAAAATACACGGAGGGATTTTTATGAACAAACAGCTTATTATATTGCTTATGGCTTGTGTACTGATGCTTTCCGGGTGCAACTTTGGAAATGAAGCTAATTCACAAACAGCAAGCGAGGTTTCTGATATTCAGATTGAAAGCAGTCACGAAACAGCAAGCGAGGTTTCTGATATTCAGGTTGAAAGCAGTCACGAAACAGCAAGTGACGATATGCAGTCCGAAGCTACAAGTGAAATTGAAACGGAATTTATTGAATACGTTACCACCGCTCCTTATGTTGATACTATCAAATGGGACTCTTTTGAAGAACTGGATGAGTATGTGTACGCATTGGATTGGGAAAACATTTTTTCTGAAATTCCCTCCGATCATTACGAGGAATATCCGGGAGTTCATTTACACAAGAGCAGTTGTCCCGTAAAGGCAACGTTATATATTAACCGCCGTAAGGTTGAATTGGAGATTGACGACCCGAGATTGGTTCGTTTGGTTAATTTTTATCACAATTCATTGTATAATATGACGTACGCTGAGCTGCAAGGATGTGGATCTTCGTGGCTTTATTCCGAGATGCAGTCTTTTCCTGATCGATTGGAATTGGAGTTTGAGATCGGTGCATCGAAAAATGATCCTAATAAAATCGTGCTCATAGACGGAGTGTTCTTTTGTGTTTTGGAAAGAGGACAACCGTGCTTTTGTGGCTGCGGGCATACTTATGGTACCTGGGTATATATTCCGCTTCATGCTGAAAATATTAAATGGATAGATATTTTTGGCTTTATGACTGAAAGCAATGAATAAATGAAATAGTAAGGGTGCCCTGTGGAAACGTGGGGCACCTGATGTCGCGGAGGTAATATGTATAATTGTAATGGAATATGTACGATTGATTTCAGAAAGGTTCAGTATTATTCAGAGGTACATTTAATCATAAAAGAGGCTTTGGATTTTCCCGACTATTACGGTGAAAACTGGGATGCATTTTGGGATTGCATCGTTGATTTTGCAATAGGGAATAAACCTGTGCAAATTAATATATTAGGTTTAGACGTTCTTGAAAGAAAGTTTGGAGAGGATACAACTAAAATGATGATAGAATTAATGCGAGATGCCAAGTATCGCTCCGACGGCATATATGCCCATTTAATGAAAATCGAGATCGTCGACGGAGATAAGAGGGTTGAGATTCAATAAAAAAGGGGTGCTCTATGGAAACGTGGGGCACCTGATTTTTGCCTTTGAGATCAGGACATTATTGAGCGGGAGCAGAAGGGGCTTTTTGATGGGAGAAAAGTTGATCGGAGGTGAATTTCAAGTTCATTTCCGCTTAACAATAGCATAGTATACTTATTGGTAAAGAAACCGAGGAGGTAAGATATGGAAAACGTATTTGATTATATCAAGTGGCGGGGAGATCTGTCCTTTTCTTCCGTGCGCCCATGCGAGGTGGACGGTGTGATCTTTTCGATGATGTCTTATCTCGATTACGGTCTGCTTTGCGGCGGAGCGGAGAAGACTCTGCGAGCTGCGGCGGCGGGCTATTGCTCCGACGGGGATTACGAGCGCGTGAATCTTGGCTTGATCATGCCCTCTAAGGAGATCAATCGGATGTTTTGCTTAGCCGCGCAGACAAAACGCTTCGGTAATGCCGTGATCAGCGATTTTGATGCCCGCACGGATGATGATGCCGGGTATCAGTTCGGCGCGCTCACCTATCACTTGCCCGGCAAGCAGATGATGATCGTATTTCGCGGCACCGATGATTCGCTTGCGGGATGGCGGGAGGATTGCTGTCTGTCCTTCCTTGACGAGATTCCTGCGCAAAAAATGGCGGTGGAGTACGTTTGCCGCTTGGCAGAAAAGTATCCCGAGGAGCGGATCTATCTGTCGGGTCACTCCAAGGGCGGCAATCTTGCCTTGTACGCCGCGGTAAAGAGCGCTCCCGAGATACAGGAACGGATTGTACGCGCTTACTGCTACGACGGGCCGGGGCTCTCCTATTCGATGGTTCGCTCCGAAAGCTTTCGCAAAATGCAGAGAAAGCTGACCGTGCTGATCCCGCAATCCTCGTATATCGGCATTATGTTCGAGAAGGGTGAGAAATACACGGTGATCAGAAGTGAGGGAAGGGCGCTGCTTCAGCACGATCCCTATTCCTGGGAGCTGGAGGGGCCGAGCTTTGTAAGGCTGCCCGAGCTTTCCAAGTGGGGAAAGAAGAACGAGGAGCAATTCCGCGCGGGAATGGCGAAAATGACCTCGGAGGAAAAACGCGAATTCGTGGAGACCTTTTTCGGCATCATTGAGGCGACGGGGGCGAGGACCTTATCGGAGCTTTCCTCGGACGCGCCGAAAAAGCTTATTGCGGCAGTAAAGAGCTACAAGGACCTTGATAAGCAAAAGAAGGAAATGATGCTCACGCTGATCCTCAGATTGCTTGATCTGAAAAGGCTGTAAGAGTAAAAGAATCCGCCTTGGCGCAGATACGCCGAGGCGGATTTTTATTATTGGCTTATTATAAGCTGTCGCTCCGATTGAGCGAAACAGAGTATTGACAGGTGAGGCTGCCGTTTTCGTCAACTGCATATCCGCGAAAGCTTTTTTCGCTCAACAGCAATTCTGTTTTGTCGTTGACGTAGAGAAACGCGAAGGAAAGCCTTTGCTTTTCTTTCGAGTATCGCAAAACTTTGATCGGTGATGAAGCAGAGAAGGGCTTTGCGCTGTCAAAGCTAGGATCGGTGATCAGTATCTGCCCGCGGCGAAGCTTGGGTAGGCTGTCGCTGTGTGCGACGAAGCCTGTGTGCTTGACCATATCCTCGGCCAAGGCTTTTCCGTCGAGTCCCATTTTTTTGTACTTGACTCTGCCGAGGCATATGGGAATCAGGCAGGACAGAAGGATCAGCGCGGCGGCGCACAGGAGCAGTGTGACAAGAAAGCTGTTGGAGTTGATATAAATGCAGATAAAGATAAAAAGGATCGGGGTGTAGATCAGCGTGGAGACGAACGACGTCAGGGGATTTTTGCATTTCTGACATTGATGCACGGGGGAGAGACCGCACTTCAGCTTTTTGGAGAAGGTATCGCCTGCGGGGAGCTTGTGACCGCACCAAGGACAGCGAGGGCAGGGGGATTTCATATTTGTACCTCCTTGACGTGATTGTAGTTGGTTTAATCATATCATATTGTGTGGGAGTTGTCAATGGGTTAGGTGAAGTGCGGCGTTCTTTTCGTACTTTTCTTTCGACGAGAAAAGAAAAGTACATATAAACCCCATTAACCACAATTCACTCCACGGTTTTGAAAAAGAAAAGGGGCTGAGTCAAAAGCTTTAAATTAAGCAAAGGCTCAGCCTTTTGCTATGGAAACAAGAGAAAAGCAAGGAGGAGATAAAACAAAAAAGCCCCGAAAAGGGCAAAAAAGGGTACGACAAAAAGAGGATCATCAAAA
>JAFTRQ010000145.1 GCA_017462125.1 Clostridia bacterium
ACGCTGGCAGAGGTCGAAAAAGGTAGGTATATTTTTCGTTCTTACATTCGTAGCCGTACGAGGGTACGGCAGAGTGTAAGAACGGAAAAAGCAAGAAATCCCAAGGCGCTTTCGATGAGTGCCTTGGGATTCATTATATATCACAATTTTAAAATCGCTCTCGCCCTTTTCTTTTCCTTCTTGCGTTATAACAGCTTTTTCGATAGTCTGAAAGAACCCCCGAGTTGTCGGGGGTTCTTTATGTCTTTGTAAAGCAGGATTATAAGGACGCAAAATACTCTCTCATCTTCACGCCTCGTCTGTAAAGCTCCTCTAAGATGGCGTCTCTGTCCTCGTCCTTGGCTTCAAGCGACTGATGATGTGCTTCCAGCACCATTTCTCCCTTGTACCCGATTTGGTGCAGGACATCTAAAAATTCCTTCCAATCAATATCGCCGTCGCCGGGAAGCAGATGCTCGTCGGCATAGGTACCGTGGTTGTCCTGAATGTGCAGAGAAATGGGAAGAATCTTGCACTTGAGCAGCTCACGACAGCTCAGATGGTGAACGTTGGCGTGACCTGTATCGTAACACCAGCCGAAGAAAGGAGAATTGACTTCTTCTGCAAGGGCAGAGATCGCGGTTGCCTTGATGGACGAGCCCCAAAGGATGTTTTCCGAGAGGATAATCACTCCCTGCTTTTCGGCGTATTCCAACAAAGGCTTGATCGCTTCGGCATTGACCTTGATAAACTCCTCGTCGTCCATGATAAAGCTTTCGTCAGCGTGCTTGTAGATCGGGTGTACCACGCAATATTTTGCACCCAGCACGCGGCAGACGTCAAAGCATCGGTAGGTCAGCATATGTCTTGAAGCGGCATCGCCCCAAGCGTGAGAGTGGGTATAGTAAACGCCGTTTTTCTCACCAAGCTCACGAAGGCTGTTTGCCCAAGCCTCCCAGTCGTTGCTTCCAAAGGGGCAATTTTTGTCGCCTGCGCAGTAATCCATAGCGAGATCGAGATGGGTAAAGCCCGCCTTGTTTAATCTGATCAGCGCCTTGTCGCAGGGGTAATCGAAGGGGAATACACTGGTCGTTGTCACAATATTCATAGAAGAGAGCTCCTTTTATTTTTTCTTTTTAGGCTTGTAGCGCTTCATAGGCTTTTCAACCTTTTGCTTTTTCTGACCCTTCAGGATCAGCGTGCCGGTCTTTTTGTCTACCTTGCCAAGCTTTTTGACCTTCTTTTTCTTCTTTTTCTTCGCTTTTTTCAAGATCTGATTGATCTGTGCAAGCTTTACCGAGATTCGCTCGGCTGTATTCAGAATGTTATAGATCCTCGTCTCAACATCGACCTTTTCCTTTTTTTCGGGAGCACATTCGCCCTCCTTACAGCAGGGGCAGTCGGCGCAATTCATATTTTTATTCTTTTTCATAGCGTTTTATCCTTTCGTATCAGCTTTCTGAGAGCCTCGATCGCAATTTTAATGGCATCCGACGTGTCGTGATGCTCATCCTTGTCGGTGTCAAGTCCCGCGTTGGCGCGCTCCTGATTCCAAACCGAGGAAAATACCGCGCCACACCGCACACCAAGGAAGGATGCCACGGTGAAGAGCGTGCCCGATTCCATTTCGCTTGCAAGCACGCCAAGCCGCTTCCAAGCCTCCCATTTCGCGAGCAGATCGCCTGCTGTGGGCATCCGCTCGGGGGAATGCTGACCGTAAAAGGAATCCTTCGCCTGCACCACGCCCGTGTGGTTGGGAATGTTGAGCTCTTTTGCCGCCTCGCGGAGTGCGATCATCACCTCGGGGTCGCTAACGGCAGGGAATTCAATGGGGGCATACTCGCGAGACGTGCCATCCTGTCTGACCGCGCCGCTTGCGATCACCGCATCGCCTGCCTTGACCGAAAGCGCAATACCGCCGCAGGTACCTACACGTATAAAGGTGTGAACGCCGCACTTTACAAGCTCCTCCATAGCGATGGCTGCAGAGGGACCGCCAATACCCGTTGAGCATACCGAAACGGGCTCACCGTCGATCTTGCCGTTCCAAATCGTGTATTCGCGGTTTTGCGAGACGAAATAAGGCTCGTCAAAGTACGTCGCGATCTTTTCGCAACGCCCCGGGTCGCCGGGGAGAATGCAGTATTTGCCAACGTCACCCTCGGCAACGTTGATGTGATACTGTTTTTCGTGAGAGGATAACATAATGACCTCCGAATTACTTGGTTTCTAAGTTATAGTATAACACAAAGAAGTCTGTTTTTCAAGAGCTTTTTGTCAATTGTCTTTGTTTGCTTTGACCAAATATTCATCTATAAGTATTATACCACATTTTGAAACCCTTGTCAACATTGGGAAATGCGGGTACGCGAGGTCGGAATTTCATATGCATACTTCCAATCGGTTGGCAAATACTAATGTTGAAAAATTTGTGGAGGTGGAAAAATGGCAGAGGGAATCATCAAGCTTGATGCATCGTTTATATCCGCGGGCAATGCCGTTGGGAAGAAGGAATCCGAAGGCCCCTTAGGGCCGCTCTTTGATATTCGCGACGAGGACGACCGCTTTGGAAAGGATACCTGGGAAAAGGCTGAAAGCGAGATGCAGCGTCTCGCCTTCAATATGGCTTTGAAGAAGGCGGGGCTTGGCTTTGATGACGTGGGTGCGCTCTTCGCAGGCGATCTGCTCAACCAATGCGTAGGCTCGTCATACGGTCTGCTTGGCTGTATGATCCCGTATTTCGGGCTTTACGGTGCTTGCTCTACCTGCGCGGAGGGAATTATGCTGGCATCGGTTATGACAACGCATAGGATCTTTGCGCGGTGTGCGGCGGTTACCAGCTCTCATAACTGCGCCGCTGAAAGACAGTACCGCACTCCCATTGAGTACGGCGCGCAAAGAGCACCCACCGCCCAATGGACGGTGACGGGCTCGGGTGCGTTTCTTATTGGTGATAGTCAGGCGGGCAGAGTTAAGATTTGCGCGGGAATGCCCGGACGTGTCATCGATAAGGGGATCAACGACGCCGCCAATATGGGCGCGGCGATGGCTCCTGCCATCTGCGACCTGTTTTGCCGTTATTTTTCCGAGAGCGAGACCTGCCCCGAGGATTACGATCTGATCCTGACGGGGGATCTGGGATATGAGGGCGCGTCGATCTTACGCGAGCTTTTGCATATAGAAGGCTATGAAATGGGGCAGAATTACACTGATTGCGGTATTCTGATCTTTGATAAGAGTACTCAGGATACCCACGCGGGCGGATCGGGCTGCGGTTGTGCGGCAAGCGTTCTTTCAGCGTACGTCATTCCGGAAATGGAGAAGGGGAGATTCAAAAAGGTTCTGTTTGTGGCTTCGGGCGCGATGATGAGCCCCGACAGCATCAAGCAGGGGCAGAGTATCCCCGCTGTAGGCCATCTGCTGCTGTTCAAAGCTTGAAAGCACAGAAGTGGTGAATGAGTGGGAAAAATATCTTGCAAGTGACGAGTATTATTGCGAGAGTGGTGAGTGAACCCACAAATAATGGTGAAATTAAAAAACAGAGGAGAATAAAAATGGACGTTGTTTTACAGCTTGTACGCGCGTTTATCGTGGGCGGAGCACTTTGCGTTATCGCGCAGATCCTCATCGACAAAACAAAGCTGACCCCCGCACGGATTCTGGTCACCTTCGTGGTCGCAGGCGTTGCGCTTGGTGCGATGGGAGTCTATAAGCCGCTTGTGGATTTTGCGGGGGCGGGCGCCACGGTCCCCTTGACGGGCTTCGGATATTTGATCAGCGAGGGCGTGCGGGAGGCGGTGGATAAGCAGGGACTCCTCGGCGCGCTGACAGGCGGCTTGACCGCCGCCGCAGGCGGTATCGCCGCCGCGCTGGTCTTCGGCTACCTTGCCGCCGTTGCCTTTAAGGGGAAGAGAAGAGGGTAGTTTTTACAAAAAATTCATATATACGCACGGTGCCTATGCTATAATAAAAGCAGGAAGCCGTGCGCATTTGTGTTGCCATGCGGTTTCGAAAACGGTGAAACCGGTATCGAAACCGTCATCTGCTCCGATGGAACTGTTACCTTGAATTGAGTTTCATCCCCCCAAAGCGCTTGCGCTTTGGGGGGATGTTCTTTGAGGAATGACTTGACTTTTTTAAAAATTTGCAGTATAATTAGAAATGCATTTATCATAATCAAACAAGAAGGAGAGAAAAATGATTGCAACAAACAAAGCGATAAGAATCATAATATTAATTGTAATTGTGGTATGCTTATTTGCAGGTGTTGTGTGTCTTTCGATATTTTTAAAGCATAACGGCAGTGAGAGTACACAGACCGAGACAATAATTGAAACAAAGACAGAAACAGAAACTGAGACTGAGACGGAAACGGAAACTGTGACTGAGACGGAAACTGTGACTGAGACGGAAACGGAAACAGAAACTGAGACTGAGACGGAAACTGTGACTGAGACGGAAACGGAAACGGAAACGGAAACGGAAACAGAAACTGAGACTGAGACGGAAACTGTGACTGAGACGGAAACTGAAACCGAGACAGAAACTGTGACTGAGACGGAAACTGAAACCGAGACAGAAACTGTGACTGAGATGGAAACGGAAACAGAAACCGAGACAGAAACTGTGACTGAGACGGAAACAGAAACCGAGACGGAAACTGTGACTGAGACAGAAACGGAAACGGAAACGGAAACAGAAACCGAGACAGAAACTGTGACTGAGACGGAAACGGAAACCGAAACAGAAACAGAAACTGAGACTGAAACGGAAACTGAATGTGTTCATGAAAATAAGGAACAACTCGCAGAGATAGTTCCTACATGTACTGAATCAGGATTGAGCGCGGGGGAGAAGTGCATTGACTGCGGAGAAGTTCTTGTAATGCAAGAAGAAGCACCTGCAAACGGACATAGCGAGGTGAACCACGACGCACAAACACCCACATGTACCGAAATCGGTTGGGATGCATACGTAACTTGCGAGAATTGCGACTATACGACCTACGCTGAAAAGTCCGCAAACGGACACAGCGAAGTGAATCACGAAGCAAAGGCTCCCACCTGCACCGAAATCGGTTGGGACGCATACGTGACTTGCGAGAATTGCGACTATACAACCTATGCAGAAAAGGCGGCAAACGGACACAGCGAGGTCGAGCATGATGCGCAAGCTCCCACATGTACCGAAATCGGTTGGGATGCATACGTGACTTGCGAGAATTGTAATTATACAACTTACGCTGAAAAGTCCGCAAACGGACATAGCGAGGTCGAGCATGATGCGCAAGCTCCCACATGTACCGAGATCGGCTGGGATACATACGTAACTTGTGAAAACTGTGACTATACCACCTATGCTGAAAAGCCCGCAAACGGACACAGTGAAGTAATCGATGAAGCTGTTGAGCATACTTGTACCGAAACTGGCTTGACCGAAGGAAAGCACTGCTCCGTATGTAACGAGGTTCTCGTTGCGCAGACCGTAGTTAATGCAACCGGACATACTTCAGGAGACGTTGTAGTTGAAAACAACAAGGCTCCCACCTGCGGCGAGGTCGGCTCGTATGATAACGTGTCCTACTGCACGGTATGCGGGGAAGAAACAAGTCGCGAGATTATGACTGTTGATGCTACCGGCAATCATATCTCCGGCCCTGCTGTTGTAGAAAACGAAAAGTCTGCAACCTGCACCGCAGACGGCTCTTATGAAGATGTTGTTTACTGTGCTGTTTGTCAGGCAGAGATCAGCCGAGAGACTGTGACTTCTCCCGCAACAGGGCACACTTACGGCACTCCGACATTTAATTGGGTGACCTACGATGTATGTATCGCGCGAATAGCCTGTAGCTGTGGTGCTACCGAGGGGCTCGCTGTAAGCATTACCTCTGAGATCACTACTCAGGCGACTTGCACGGAGCAGGGAGTGAAGACCTATACTGCATTCGCAAACGGCCCTGATCCGAGCGATCCCAATACCACAAGAAGATACACCGATTCAATAACCGAAACTCTTGCTGCTCTTGGACACAGCGAAGTGAGCCACGAGGCTAAGGCTCCTACCGAAACAGAGGTTGGTTGGGATGCATACGTGACTTGTGAGAATTGTGATTATACAACTTATGTTGAGATTCCGGCAACCGGAGCATATACAGAAGGTCTTGCTTTTGCTCTTAACTATAATGAAACCGCATACAAAGTAACCAAATATACAGGATCTGCAACAGATGTGGTTGTTCCTGTTACTTATGAAGGAAAGCCTGTTACGGATATTAACCCTTCAGCATTTGAGGGGTGCAGTGCTATTACAAGTGTATCGCTTCCTTACGGCATTCAGTATATTGGGGACGCTGCATTTAAAAATTGTACAAGCCTTGAAAGAATCAATATTCCTGAGACGGTTAAATCCTTCGGCTCTGAGGCGTTTTATAATTGTAAGAGTTTGTCAAGCATTTCGATTCCCGAGGGAATTACATATATAAATTCGTATACATTCTATAATTGTAAGAATCTAAGCAATGTCATTATTCCTTCAACAATGTCGACTATAGGGAGGTATGCATTTTATCAGTGTTTGAGTATGACTGATATTACAATACCCGACAGCGTCATACAAATTGGTGATTATGCGTTTGAATACTCTAACTTGGCAAGTGTTACATTTGGAAAGGGTATTAAGAGCATTGGAAGCTATGCTTTTTGTGGCTGTACAAAGCTTGAGCGTGTTGTGCTTCCGGATAGTGTTCAAAGTATTGGTGATTGCGCATTTTACAGATGTTCTAGTATTACTGAATTTGTTGTAGATGAAAACAACCTTTATTATGCATCGAAGGATGGCAATTTGTATAGCGATGATGAGAGCGTATTTTTGTTGTATGCTTATGGAAAGACTGATAGCAGCTTCAGTATCCCCGAGGGTGTTGTGAAGATCGGAAAAGCGGCATTTGCAAGTTCTGCAAATCTTTCACAAATCAGCATACCAGGCAGTGTGGAGATAATTGGAGATTCTGCCTTCTATGATTGTAGGCAGCTGGTCGGTATTTCTTTACCCAATAGTATTAAAACTATTGAGCAGTATGCATTTAGCGAATGTAAGTTTACTAGTATCAGTATTCCAACCGGTGTAACTTCTGTAGATGCTTATGCATTTAATTATTGCAATATGCTTGAAAGTGTTGTCATACCGTCTAGTGTAATGAACATTGGGAACGGTGCATTCGGTTACTGTTCAAAGCTTAAAACTGTCAATTTCACTGGAACAGAAATGCAATGGAATGCAATCACAATAGGCAGTAGTAACGATCCCCTCACCTCCGCCACCATCAACTACAACTACGTTCCGTAACGTAGGAATTCAGTTATCCCCCCAAAGTGCTCTTGAGCTTTTCAAGAGCGCTTTTTTCGATGCGGGAGACGTAAGAGCGGGAAATGCCCAGCTTGGCGGCGATCTCGCGCTGGGTCAGCTCACGCATACCGAACAACCCGTAGCGCAGAATGATGATCTGCCTTTCTCGCTCGGTGAGCGCGCTTTTTACGCAATGCAGCGCCCGCGCTGACATGATCTTTCGGTCTACCTCCTCGGGCAGATCCTCGTCAGAGCTGATGACGTCCATATAAGAAAGAGGATTGCCATCACGGTCTACGTCGATGGTCTCGTTGATCGAGACCTCTGAGGAATGCTTCTTTTGCGCGCGGAAACTCATTAAGATCTCATTCTGAATACACTTGGCGGCGTATGTGGCGAATCTTGCGCCCATGTCCACGTTAAAGGTATCCACAGCCTTGACAAGCCCGATGGTGCCAATCGACACAAGATCGTCCTGATCCTTGCTTGCCGAATAATATTTTCGGACGATATGCGCCACAAGTCGCAGATTGTGCAAAATCAAGGTCTGACGGGCTTCCTCGGCACGTTCCCGCTCGGCAGCAGACCCGCCCACCCCCCGCATCAGTAAAAAACAACGGCGCTCCTCCTCCGAGGAGAGTGCGGGAGGGAAGGATTGAGGCGTTCCGATGCCGAGAATGGGAGAGAGCAGCTTAGCAAGCGCGGCGATAATTAAAGTGAAAATGATCATAGTTCTGTCTCCGATCGGTATTGATACGAATATATATGACGCGGTTGCCTGTACTTATTTCTGCGGACAAAACAGATTTTTAAATGGTGTGTTAAATTGCAATTTGTCGGTGTCTTTATGTGTTCATTTTCTTTCTGCGTCGAAAGAAAACGAACCAAAAGAACGCCGCTTGAGGATGGGGAGGTTTCATAAATCAAAAAACGGCAAGCCGCATTTTGATTTATATCAACATCTCCCCCTCACCCAAGACCCCACCCCCTCTGTGAGCTCTCACCCCTTCGGGGTGCGCTCACGAGCGTGGGTTTGTCAGCTGGAATAAGTGAAAATCTTCTGCCGCCGCACAAATTGCAGCCGTGATCTTAATAAAACCGCTTGCCTTATCGGCGAAGCCGATCTTTCCCGAAGGGAAAGCCTCTTTGCTTTAAGATGAATTCTATTCAACAAGTCAATCGTTCGCCTACCAACAGCAGGAGTGGGGGATTCATAAGGGTGGAGAGGATCGGCGAAAAATTCGGCAATCAGTCATTAGTTTAAATTCCTGTTCTGCCGAATTTTGGAGTCACCTCTCCCCCTTATGCGGCGCTCTTTGGTTACAGCAAATGCTTGCATTTGCGCGTCGATCAAGCGCATAGCGCTTGGAGACAGATTTCATCCGCTGTTGGAGAAAGTAACGTAAAACATCCCGATAAATCAAAATTTGAATTATTCAGCAACAGCACTTGACAAACGAAAAAAAATATGCTATAATCACTCCATCGGCTGTAGCCGACAAAAAACCGCATAAAAAATCAGGGGTGCCGAAGAGCTTCAGGCGTTTGCGCGCGAAACGAAGACAGGCTGAGACGGAAGAGATTCCGAACCCTTGCACCTGATACGGATAATACCGGCGTAGGAAGATTTTGATTGAATATTTGTTGTGATCGCGACTTGCCGTGACGTCAAGCAAGCCGTCCTCGCAGATAGAATTTTCATCCGACCGTGATTTTTCGTGCGGATGAATTTTTTATTTTTAAGGAGGTTTCTCAAATGAAGAAACGAATTCTCTGTATTGCGGAGGGAGCTGTCATTTTAGCGCTTGCATACGTTCTGGAGCTTCTCTGCGTGTGGCTTAACGCCATAACGGGTATCAGTACGCTTTTGCCCTTCGGAGGCACGATCACAATCAGTATGCTCCCGATCATCTATTATTCCTATCGCCGCGGAGCCCTT
The DNA here is from genome assembly GCA_017462125.1 of Clostridia bacterium. The sequence goes on from JAFTRQ010000145.1 coordinate 9,263, forward strand.
TGGGGGCTTGGCGCGGGCTTTGTTTACTCCTTGCTTCAGATGGTGCTGGGCTTTCACATCCCTCCCGCAGGCACCTGGTGGGCGCTTGTGCTCTGTATTCTCCTTGACTATCTGTTTGCGTTTACCGTGGTTGGCGCGGCAGATCTGATCGCAAAGCCTTTCGGAAAGCATCGTCTTGCGGGCTATTGCACGGGAGCCGTTGCGGTTTGTCTTGTGCGCTTTGCGTTCAGCTTCCTCTCGGGCGTTATTCTTTGGGGTTCTTACAAACCCGAAAATATGAACGTTTGGATCTATTCGCTGATCTACAACACGTCGTATATGCTCCCCAATGCGATCCTGACGGGAATCTTTGCGGTGGTGGTTTGTGCTACCATTGATCCTATAACACTGAGACCTATGAAAAAGGTCAGAGAAGTGTAAATATATCACAAAGGGCGGCTCGTGGAGCCGCCCTGATTTTTGTTAATATAATATGTATAGCCATCCAATTATTTAACAACCGCTTTTTGTGTAAAACCGTTGACTTTTATGTCGAAATATGTTATGATATAAAATAGATTATTATGGTTTTGTGAGCATTGTGAAACCAAATTTTGATAATTGAGGATATGTGTATGGAAAAATACGTAATTCTTGCGGATATTACCTGTGATCTGAGCCCCGAGATCCGTGAGTTTGTTGGGATGGATGATTATATCAAGGGCCACGTTCATATCAATGACGGCAAGGGTGAGACCGATCTTATCACAACGCTCGATTGGTCGGAATACGACAGAGCAGAGTTCTATAAAAAGCTTTCCGATAAGAAATGCAAGGTGACGACCTCCCCCGCAAACGTGGAGGAGTACGTGGCGGCATTTGAAAAATACGTAAAGGACGGCTATGCCGTGCTTTCGATGTCCCTGTCCTCAAAGTCCAGCGGAACCTATGATTTTACTACCGTTGCGGCGAGAGACGTTAAGGAAAAATATCCCGAAGCAAATATCTATTGCTTTGACAGTATGCGCATTTCCTCGGCGTTCGGGCTTCTTGTTATGTACGCCCATCTTCTGAAAAGGGAGGGCAAGAGCTACGAGGAGGTAATCGAGTGGCTTGAGGCAAATAAACAGAGAGTGCATCAGATGGGCCCCATCGATGACTTGATCACGGTTGCCCGCCGCGGTAGATTGACCATGGGAAAGGCAATTATGGGTAGCTTTGCGGGAGTCAAGCCTATGGGCGACTGCAACAGCGAGGGCTACGTCACGGTGTTGACCAAGGCAAAGGGCATCCGCAAGGCATTTGACGTAACCGTTGAGTATATTCGCCGTACGGCTGTAGACGCAGGGAACAACTATTGTATCGTTGCCAATACCGACAGAGAAGAGTATGCCGAGACCTTAAAGGGGATGCTTGAGACCGAGCTTGGCTTCAAGCGTGTGTTTGTGCTGAGCTGTTCCTCTTCAAACGCGGTGAATATCGGCCCCGGTATGATCGGTGTTTACTATTTCGGTGAGCAGATAACCAATCTTGAGGCAGAGAGAGCGATCATGAATGCCATCGTTGGCAAATAAGTATTGTGAGATTGGCGTGAAGGCTCGTTTTTACTGAAGCATAAATAACTGCTTCACGCACAAATTTTGCTTTCCGGCAAAATTCAAAGATTATTTTTGGAGATTTATATGATAACAACCATCAACGGCACTCTTTTCCGCGCATTGCTTGACAGCGGTATCCGCAATCTTGCGTTGCACGGCAAGGAGGTCAACGATCTGAACGTGTTTCCCGTTCCCGACGGGGACACGGGAACGAATATGGTGCTGACTTTGCGCAATGGCTTCGGAGCAGTTGAAGAGAGCGAAGACCTCAGAGGCGTAGCGGAGGCATTTTCCGTAGCGGTGGTATATGGCGCGAGAGGTAACTCGGGCGTGATCATTTCCCGCTTTTTCAAGGGCTTTTCCGATACGCTTGCCAAGGCGGAATCCAATGAGGCAGATGCGGTACTGTTCAGCCGTGCGCTCTGCCATGGAACCGAAGAGGCATATCTGGCGGTCTCTCACCCAACCGAGGGTACGATGCTGACCGTGCTTCGTGAAGCGAGCGCGAGTGTCAGAGCCCATTGCGAGAACACCCTTGAAAGCGACCTTTTGACTCTTGTAAAGCTTTTCCTTGACGAGGCGAACGCAAGCCTGCGTCGTACCCCCGAGCTTTTGCCTGTTCTGAAAAACGCGGGTGTAGTGGATTCGGGCGGTGCAGGTGTCGTTTACGTCTTCGAGGGTATGTATAAATGCTTGTGCGGTGAGCCCATTGCGGCGGCAATGCCTGCTTACGCGGCAGAGAACACGGTGGATTACAGCAAATTTGACCGCAACAGCCGCTTCGAATACGGATACTGTACCGAATTCTTGCTCCAGATCACGGCAGAGAAGGCAGAGGGCTTTGATCCCGATGCATTCAAAGCGTATCTCGAGGGGGCAGGCGATTCGGTGGCTACCACCTTTGATCGGGATAAGGTCAAGGTTCACATCCATACCAAGACGCCTGCCGATATTTTGGCGGAAGCGCATCGCTACGGAGAGTTCCTTGCCCTGAAGATCGAAAATATGAGCGTACAGCACTCCGCCGCAGAGGAACAGGCGGCAGAGGAGAGCGCACCTGAGGAGGACTTGGCACTTGCGGAGGAATCGGCAACGATTTGTCTGCCCGACGTGAAAAGGGAATCCGCTGTCGGTATCGTGGTCTGCGCGCCGGATCGAAAGACAGCAGAGCTGTTTTTCAGTATGGGAGCCGATGCGGTGATCTGCTGTCCCTCGGGTGTTGCACCCACCACCAAGGATTTCGCGGACGCGGTTACAGCCGCGGGTGCGGAGAGCACGGTGATCTTCCCCAACAATAAAAATTATGCCCTGTCTGCGTCAAAGGCAGCCGAGCTTCTGTCCGAAAAGGTGAGCGTAGTGCGCTCGGGCTCGATCGCAGAATGCTATGCCGCGCTTGCAATGCTTGATTTTGATGCGGAGGATGCCGAACGTGTGGCGGAGGATGCCTGCGAAGCGATCGGAAACCTGTATACGGTGACCGTGAAGCAAGCCGTGAAGGATGCGGTCTGCGACGGCATAACCGTTTGCAAGGGCGATTATATTGCTATGGATGCCGAGGGAGTCAGCGCGGCTGACGAGGAGCTTTGGGAGCTTGCAAAAAAGGTGATGAATGCCTTTGTGGAGGAGCACGGAGAGCCCGATGCCGTAACCGTTTTTACGGGAAAGAATACCCCCGAGGGCTTGGCGGATATGATCGTCAAGCGTGTGGACAGAAAATATAAATTCACCGAAACAGACATCGTAGAGACCGACAGCGAGATCTACGAGCTGATCCTTTCGTTTGAATAAGATAAATTAAGGAGAAAAGATGATGACGACAAAACTGACAAAAAAATGGCAGCTGATCCTTTACGGCTGCTCGGGTCTTGGTGTCAACATGATGGGAATGATCGTGGGCACGTATCTCTGCAGCGCGCTTCTGGTGGGCGGCTTTGACGATAACGTGGAGAATTGGACCTATCTCAACCGCGACCTTGTGGTTGCCGCGCTCTGGGCAACCTTGATTCTGGTTTCCAAGATCGTGGACGGTGTGATCGATATCCCCTTTGCGTCCTGGCTTGATAACCTCCGTACCAGATGGGGACGCAGACGTCCCGCTATCATAGGCGGTTTGATCGTTACCGTTCTTGCGTATTGCCTCTTTCTGATCCCCATTGACAGAGAAGCCACCGTGCTGAATACGCTTTGGTTTGCTCTGCTTCTGATGGTCTTCTATTCGGCTTATACGCTGACTATGCTTTGCTACTACGCAACCTTCAGCGAGATCATTGAAAAGGACTCCGACCGTGTGTTCCTCTCCAATACCAAGTCGATCTGTGACGTCGTGTATTTCTCAATGAGCTTTGCGCTCGTACCCGTGTTTGTTGGTATGGGTATCAATATCCGCTACGTGGCACTGATCTTCCTGCCTCTTTGTCTCCTGATGCTGATCCCTGTCTTTATGATCAAGGAAAAATCCACCAAGGACGGTGTGATCGAGGGCAGCAAGAGAGAAAGGATCAGCCTGATCAACAGCTTTGCGTTCTCCTTCAAGAACAAGAAATATCTCTTCTGGCTGATGATCCTTTCCGTTATGAATTTCGGCCTTCAGCTCTTCCTCTCGGGAATCAATGAGTTTTTCTCCACTACGGGAATGAATATGACCTTTGTGATGGCATCGGCGTTCGCCCCCGTGCCGTTCACGCTACTTATCTATAATAAGCTTATCAAGAAGTTCGGACTCCGCTTCGCCTATCAGTACGCGCTGCTTATGTTCTCGCTCGGTATGGGTCTGATGTTCTTCTGTCAGCTGATCACGGGAGAATATCTGTTGCCCTTTGCGATCTTCTGCAGCCTTCTGACAAGCTTTGGCATCGGCGCGTTCTTCTCGGTAACCTATATGATCCCCTCACAGCTTGCAAAGGAAGTGTCCGAAAGGGAAGGCGAGCAGGGCGCGGGAACGATGTACTTTGCGGTTCAAGGCCTTTTCGAGGGTGTATCCGCAGGTCTTGCATCGGGTGTTATGTTGGTGTATCTGAAGCAGAGCGGAAAGGTCTCTCTGCTGACTCTGATCGTCGCGCTGTCTTGTGTCGCTGCTCTCATTTTGGCATTCTATATGCCCAAATCCATCGCATTGCTCGGTAAAGTGGATAAGCAGGAAAAATGATATACTATTTGTTTTGGTGGCTCTGCATTATCACAGGCTACCCCTTTAATCTGATCCTGTTCAAGCGTAAGACCTTTTATGAGGATAAAAGCGTTCAATCGCTCCGCGTCAAGGGCGGTGCTCTGATCATCTCAAATCATTGCCATTTTTACGACTATGTGCTGAATATGTTTGCCTTGGCTCCCCGTAGACTTCACGTGGTGGCGGCAGAAATGGCGTTTTGCAATCCGTGGATCCGCTTCGGAATGCGTTTTTTCGGAGGCATTGAAGCCAACAGACAGACCAAAAGTATGCGGTTTATGGACGTTGCCGCCGAGAAGATACGGGAAGGAAAGCTGGTACAGATCTTCCCCGAGGCAAGAATCACAACCGACGGTAGCCTTCAGCCCTTCAAGCACAGCTATATCGTCATTGCCTACCGCGCAGGCGCGCCGATCATCCCTATTATTACCGACGGTAATTACGGCTTCTTCAAGCGCACGCATATTATGGTCGGCAAGCCGATCTACGTGTCGGATTATATCAAGTCAGACCGCCGCACTCCCACAAGGGAGGAGCTGACCGCCTTTAACGAAATGGTGTACGCCAAGGTGGCAGAGCTCCGCAATCAGCTTGAAGAGCTGAAGCGGCAACCGAAAAACAGTAAGAAAAATACAAAAAAGGAGGACGCGCAATGAGCCTGACGCTTTATATGGCAAGTGTACCCCAATGGGTGTGGATCGCCATCGGAATCTTTGTAGCTGTTAACCTGCTCCTGTGCGTACCCTTTCATTTTTGGGCGGCACAGATCGCACACAGATGCAGTATGTCGCGAAGAGAAAAGAAGCAATGGAGCAGGGAATGCTCCAGCGATGAGCCCTACCAGCGCGAAATGTATGACGAAGGGTGCCTTTGGGCAGAGAAGCACGCGGATAGACGTCACGATCTGCATATGGTCAATGACGGTCTCAACCTTTATGCCGAGTATTTCGATCTGGGGTTCGACCGCACGGTTTTCGTGATCCCCGGACGTACCGAGGGCTTGCGTTATGGCTACTATTTTGCTATCCCTTACGCTGAAAGGGGATTTAACGTGATGGTCATCGACCAGAGAGCCCACGGAGAGAGCGACGGTGTATGGAATTCTATTGGCTTCCATGAGCATCGCGACGTGATCAAGTGGGCAGAGCTCCTTCGTGACCGCTTTGGTGTCGATTCGATCCTGATCCACGGTATCTGTATCGGTTCTGCCTGCGGACTCTACGCGCTGCTCAGTCCCGACTGCCCCGAAAATCTTCGCGGTCTTGTTGCCGACGGTATGTATCCCAATTTCTACGATAGCTATAAATACCACATGATCGAGCTGAAGAAGCCCACCTTTATGGTGCTGGATATGATCAATTGGTGGCAAAAGCACTATACGGGGTACGGTATGGAAAAGGGTCCTGCCGATATGATCCATACCTACGATAAGCCGCTTTTGATGCTTCACGGTAAGGGAGACCTGTATTCCTTACCCGAGGAGGCGCAAAAGCTCTATGATAAATGCCCCTCAGAACAAAAGCAGCTGGTTTGGTTCGAGGGCGGCTTGCATTCGAGACTTCGGTATCAGAATAAGGAGCTTTACGATCGCTCGATCTCGGAGTTTGTGGATAAATGCTACGCAAATAAAGCATAAAAAAACAGCCGCACGGCTGTAAGATAGCTACGTTATATACGCTTACCCCTTTTTAAAACGTTTTTGAAAAGGGAGCGCGATGGGGAGAAGCTTTTTGAAAAAAGCTTCTCCCCATCGCAATTATTATTCATCTTTCTTCGCGAAAATACATTTATAGCCTTCCATAGCCACCGATTGACCAGCGGTGAATTTCTCACCTGTATCGATGTCGGTGCAATCGAAGGGAATCACGATGCTGTTGGGAGAGCCGCTGCACTCGATAGCGCTGAATACGGTGCCGTACTCGCCCTCGTGGACGTTGACCTCAATACAATCGCTTCCCGATGTGATGGGCTCGATTCCGCATTCGGCTGCGATTTGCTTGATGAATTTGCGGTAATCTGCCGTGTCAAGCTGAACACCCATAAGAATGATGCGACCCTTGCCAACCTTCGTCTCGGTGATAGCCGTAAAGCCCTCGAGATATTCAGAGGGGTCGGAGTAGGTTGCCAAAGCTTTTGCGCCATCCTTGGGAGTGATAGCATCGAAGCAGAGATTGGCTACGGGCTTTACTTCGGTGCCGTCTGCCATAATAACCTTGGGGAGCTCTATGTTGGACGCACCGGGCATATTTCCGTTGGGCGAGGGCACGTAGTAGGTGCGCTCTATCTTTGCCCAGTCCTCAAGGTGACCGAAGGGCGCGTTTCTGTACTTGGCAAGGTCTGCCGTGAACATATCGGAATAGGGACCAACCACCCAAGTGCCGCCGTTTTCCACCCAAGGCATTATCTTTTCGAGGAAGTCGCCCTCGTCGAGAGTCAGCTGACGGTGAGAAATGATGAGCTTGTAGGGTGTAAGATCGGCATTTGCAGAGAAAAGAACGTCAGGACGGTACTTTTCACGCAACAGAGGCATATATATGCGGTCGCGGATGTCGCTTATGTAGTCCAATCGGTGTCCCATAGTCTCGAAGGATATGTATCTGTCCATAACGTAGGGCTGATGGAAGAAGCTGATCGCGATTTCGCCTTGACGAGGTCTTGTACCCTGAATCATAGGACGGAGATTATTAAGCGTCTTGGAAATTGCTCTTACCTCGTTGGAAGAGGGCATATCACGTCCCCAAGCATCGATAACCGAGCCGTGAGCCATTTCATGGCCGCCCTTGTGAGAGCGGAAGAGCCAATAGAGGCACATTTCGCCGCCGCTCGCAAAGCTCATCAGGGTGTTTGCGGTACACCAGCCCTTCTTTCTGGGGCCGTTGGGGTTGTTGGAGGCGTTCCAGTTGCAGGAGGTCTCGGTGAGCCAGATGGGACGGTCAAAGAGCCTGCCGTAGGAATCAAGCCAGAAGGGCATGCGTGCAACGTCGCCATAGTAATTGAATTGCGCTAAGTCAAGTCGGCTGTTGGCGTGAGCAGGATCGTACTGATGGAAAGGCATCATATCGGTGCCAATGGGCTTGTCTGTGTATTTTTTCAGCACCTCGGTCTGCTCGTTCAGAAATTCCTCGTAGGCATAGCTCTTGTAGCATTCCCAATGATATTTTTGAACGGGGGGCATACCGCCGTGACCGACGTAGGGGTCAACCTCGTCGAAGGAGGAGAAATCCGAGCTCCAGGTGTAATGCTCCCAAGCCTTGTTCAGCGCGTCTATCGTGCCGTAGCGGCGGCGGAGATAGTTACGGTAATCGCGAACGCAATCGGGGCAGTTACAGCCAACGGTGTGGGGAAGAATGCTGATCTCGTTGTCAAGCTGCCAGCCGATGATGTTTTCGTCGTTGGCAAACTCCTTCGCCATAACCTCAACGATGTCTCTGCAGAATTTTCTGTAGGTCTTGTTGGTGGGGCAGGTCATTCTTCTGTGGCCGTGAAGTGCTTTCAGATTGTCGGCCTTGACGAAGATCTCGGGGTACTTGTGCGCCATCCAGGAGGGAGGGGTGGCGGAGGGGGTACACATAATCACCGAAATGCCGCGCTCTTTGCATTTGTCCACCACCTCGCGGAAGAGAGAAAGGTCATATTTGCCCTCCTCGGGCTCCATTGTGCTCCAAGCAAACTCGGCTACACGAACGGTGTTGAGCCCGTGAGACTGAAGTCTGTCAAGGTCTGCGTCTATCTCCTCACGGGGCCAGGCTTCGGGGTAGTAAGCGGCGCCGTAGTAAGGGGGCTTGAAATCATACATGATAGTATCCTCCACGTCTGTATTTTAAGTGCATTTCATAAAAATGCTTTCTTTAAGTTTTATTTTACCACCCTTTTTTGCCATTGTCAATATGAAGTATCTGTCAGAAATATAAAAATCCTGCACAGCAGACGCGGATTACGGTCTTGCGCTTTTCCGTCATCCGAAAATAATGCTTGACAAACCTTCCTTTTCGGTGTAAAATAGAAAAAAGCCCCGTGGAGGGCGGAAGGGTAAGGACTTAAAATGGAAAATTTCGATACGTATTTCAGATTGAACGACAAGGACGAAAAGCCCCTTGAAAAATTGCTTGAGGGTGGCGGATTTTCCGCGATCTTCCGCTCCATCGGATGCATTGGCGACAGCCTGTCCTCGGGTGAGCTTGAAGCGGTGCAAGCAGACGGAAAAACCGCTTATTATGACTTTTTTGAATACTCCTGGGGGCAGTTTATCGCCCGTACCAACGGAGCTCTTGTGCATAATTTCTCCCGCGGCGGTATGACGGCGCAGGAATATTGCGACAGCTTTGCGGAATCCAAGGGATTCTGGAATCCCGAGCTTGCCGCGCAGGCTTATATTATCGCCCTCGGTGTAAATGACGTGACGCGTGCGGCTGCTCAGCGTAAAGATCCCGATGAGGCGGTCTACCTCGGCAATCCCGAAACCGACGTTGACGTCAACGATTGGCATAATAATGCGAAAACCTTTGTAGGTTATTACGCGCAAATTATTCAAAGAATGAGAGAGATCAGCCCCAAGTGCCGCATTTTCTTAATGAGCTGTCCCCGTCAGACTACGATTCCCGATTGGCGCAAGGATGCCTATGATCTGCACAGAGACCTGCTCTACAAGCTGGCAGATATGTTTGAATACGTATACGTTCTCGACCTGCGCACCTATGCGCCGGAATACGATGAGGAATTCCACAAGCATTTCTTCCTGAGCGGACACCTGAATACTATGGGATATCTGCTCACCGCGCGTCTCGTTATGACCTATATTGACTATATTGTCAGACATAATACAGAGGATTTCTTGCAGGCAGGCTTTATCGGTAAAGGCGGCGTGCATAACGTGAAATATAAGTGGTAAAAAACAAGGGCTTGTCCGTGCGGACAAGCCCTTGTTTTTGTTGTGATAAATCAAAATTTGACAGTCTTATTTATTAAACATAATCCTCTCGCTGTTAAACATCCTTGTCAGGACAAACACACCGATGGCTGTAATTGCAAGGTTTGCCACTACGGTAACCGCCATGTTGAGAATACTTGCTTCAAAGGAGAAGATGCCGATCATGCACTGTACGCTGTTGTAGATCGGAATCAGATAGAGCGCGGGATTTGCCGCCGTCATACCCATCATACCGGAAAGACCGATCAGCATAGACAGGATCATTAAGGGAGTAACGTAGGACGATGCCTCCTTGACGGTCTTGGCATATGCCGAAATGATCGAGATCACCGTGATCAGCACCAATACCGTGGAGAGGATCACAACGGCGAGCATCGCGTAATCAGTAATGCTGTAAACGCTTCCGTCGATAGAGACCGTGTCACCCATCAGCTTGGGAAGGGAAAGCACCACGCCAAGCGTGCTTGATGTGCCGCTGATCAGTGCCATCACCGACAGCGCGAGGATCTTACCAACCGCTATATGCCCTCTCTTTGCGGGAGTGACCAGCAGAGCGGCGATGGTGCCGCGCTCCTTTTCGCCCGCGATCGATTCGGGTGCTACCGCCATACAACCCGAGAAGAGAAGCATTACAAGCAGCATCGGCATCAGCATCGAGAAGATCATGCTTGTCATATCCTCGTCGGTTGCAAGGTCGTAAGCCCCGCCGCCCATATTGACGTCGAATTTGTTCGCCATTGCAGATTCATAAACGTCAAGCAGCGTGGTCATATAGGTGTATGCCGTGGTGGAATTTGTGTCGGAGGAGTTGAAATAGATCTCGATGCAGGGGGCTCTTTCACCGCTTGCAGGGGAGTATGCAAGCACAGCCGCGTCGAAATCGGAGGGGAAGACAACGAGTATGTCGCTACCGCCCGCCGCCACCGACTCCTTGATGTCGTCGATCCTGTCCTCAGCCACCGTTGTCAGGATCACCGTCTCGCTGTCGATCATAGAGTGTACCGATTCGGGAAGATTGACTGCTACAATGTGAGGCTTGTATTCCTCGTCGGGCACGAATGCCTCTGACATTGCGCCACCCATCAGCGAATAGATCACGTAGATCAGAATACCCGGCATCAGAAGCGCCACAAGGGTGCGGCGATCCTTAAAGAATCTTGAAAGCTCTTTTTTGAAGATTGTGAAGATCGTATTGCTTTTCATTATGCCTCGCCTCCCTTGCTCTCGGTGTATTCGGAGTAGATGTCGAAGAATCTGTCCTCCAGCGTCTTGCCTTGGCAGACGTTTTCAAGGGTGTCGCAGACCGCCATCTTGCCGTCGATGATAATGCCAACGCGGTCGCAGAGCTTTTCGATCAGACTGAAGATGTGCGTGGAGACAATGATGGTCTTGCCCTCCGATTTGAGATCGCGAAGGAAGTCGGTAACCACCTTAGCCGTCAGCACGTCAAGTCCGTTTGTGGGCTCGTCAAAAATGATGATATCAGGATCGTGAACCAACGAAATGGCAAGAGATGCCTTCTGCTTCATACCCGTGGAAAGATCGGCTACCTTCACCTCGGCAAATTTGTCAATGCCAAAGCGAGAGAAAAGTGCTTGCTTTCTCTTTACCGCCGCATCGGGCTCCACGCCGTGAAGCGAGGCGAAAAAGTCAAAGAGATAGTTGGGAGTGAAGAACTCCTCAAGCTTCAGCTCGCTTGTGAGAAATCCGATCTTGGCGCGAACGCTGTCGGGCTCTTTGACGATGCTGTAGCCGTCTACCAAAGCGTCACCCGCATCGGGCTTGATCAGTGTTGCAAGCAGACGCAGGGTCGTGGTTTTTCCCGCGCCGTTAGGACCTAAAAGACCGAAGATCTCGCCCTCGTAGGCAGAGAAGGAGAGCCCGTCCACCGCGCGGCGCACCTTTTCATTGGTCTTTTCGATTTTTTGCTGTTTTGCCGACAGCTTAAAAGTTTTTGATAGGTTTTGTACCGTAATAAGTTCTTTCATGTTGGTTACCTTGTTTGTTTAGTTTCCGTACGGAACTATCACGAAATAATTGATTCCGTAGCCGTGAATATCCTTTTTCAGATAAAGTACTCCCGTGCAGGGGATATCATTTACCTTCATGGTGAAGATCACGCCGTACCTGTTTGAACGGCTGTGATTGTTTCGGATATTATTGTTTCGGGTATTACTGATAAAATTTCCGATCTCAACGTCGGTGATCTCGCTCTTGTTCAGATCGAAATAACGGATGACTTCGTCGGGCTCCAGCTCCTGCCGCATTTTTTCGGCATCCATCTCCTGCTTGGGATGGTAAAGCGCCGCCATCGCGTCGTGATCCCCCGCCTGAAGGGCGGAGAGAAAGGCTTCTGCTGTTGCCTTTCCTTCCGCTTCTTCAATGGGATAGTTGCCATACAGAACCGAGGTCAGTATCGAAAGGCCTAAAATTACCGTTATGACCAAAACGATTCCGATCGCTTTTCCTTTTTCGTTCATTTCACACCTGCTGAATTTATTCAGCCGTTACTTCGGTAGTCTCTTCCTCTGTGGGAAGGGAACCGATAATGGGCAGAACGGTAGAACCATCGCCGCCCAGATAGGTCTCGGGGAGCTTACCGTCCCACTGCTGGATCTTGTAGTATTCGATGAGAATGTCGGTGAGGGACTTTGCAAGTGCCTCGTTGACAGCCGCATCCTTCTGACCTGCATATTCAGCCGCGTCAGCCTGGATCTGCAGAACCTCACGGTCAGCCTCTGCCTCGATCTTTGCAACGGTTGCGTTTGCCTCCGCCTGAATCTTCTGGCGGGCAGCCTTCTGCTCCTCCTCCATAGTCTTCTGCTCCTGCTCGGTCTTTGCCTTCAGAAGTGCCTGTGCAGCAACTGCCTTTTCTTCAACGGCGTTGGTGAAGGCGTCGGAGAAGTCCAGATCCTCGATCGCCGTGCTGACTACGTCAATGTTGTAGAAGGAAAGCTCCTCCTTGAGCAGAGCGGTGATCTCCTGCGACAGGGTGTCACGGGAGTTGATCAGCTGCTCGGCATCGTAGTTGGCGATCACGTTTTTAACCGTCTCCTGAATACGGGGACTCATAACTCTGTCATAGTAGTCGGTGCCAATGCTCTTGTATATGTTCTGTGCATTCTGCTTGTTGATCTGATAGTTGATGGAATAGATGATCGAGACCTCCTGAATATCCTTGGAAAAGCCCTTCATCTCCACAACGCCCTTCTGCGTACGGTTGTCCATGCAAACGATCTCCTGCCAAGGAAGCTTGAACTGCACGCCGGCCTCAAGGGTCACGTCTTCAACCTTACCGAAGGTGGTAAGAATACCCGTGTGTCCCGTAGGAACCGAGGTGATCACACCGAATGCGATAAATACGAGGCAGAGCAGGGAAGCCCACTGCTTAGCGTTTCGTCTCCAACCTGTTTTGGTAATACCCAAAAGAATCCATGCGGCAACAACCGCGATCAACGTTAAAATAACCCATGCCATAGTTTTTTCTCCTTTTCTGTTTTGTATGGTAGTTATTGTAAGCCTGCGAGGCTTTAATTGCCAATCTCTTGATTGGATGTAATAATTATAGCACACGGTCAAGCGATTGTCAATAGGCTTCATAAGAAAATATTGTACAAATCTGCGGTATCATATTTGTATAGATTTCACAGAAGTGCTTTTAAAAATCCTTTTTGGGGGAAGTTTTGAAAGGATGGGGGTGTGTGGGGGAGGAAAACTTTTTTCAAAAAGCTTTCCTCCCCCACAATAATCATTTTATCTGATCTGAACGAAACCAAGCTTCTTCTGAACCTTGGAGAGCGTGCGGCGAGCAACGTAGCTTGCTTCCTCCGCGCCCTTCTTCATCTGAGATTCAAGCTGAGCCTTGTCAGACATAAAGGTGTTGAATTTTTCCTGTACGGGAGCAAGCGCGTCTGCGCAGACCTCGCCTACTGCCATCTTGAAGTCTCCATAGCCCTTGCCCTCGAACTCACGCTCGATCTCCTCAAGAGTCTTGCCGGTAAAGACGGAATAGATGGTCATCAGGTTGTTGATGCCGTCCTTGCCCTCAGCGTATCGGATGCAGGTGTCGGAGTCGGTAACGGCTCTCTTGAACTTGCGGATGATGGTGTCCTTGTCGTCGAGAATGTAGACCACCGCGTTGGTGTTTTCGTCGGACTTGCTCATCTTTTTGGTGGGCTCGGCAAGCGACATAATCTTCGCACCGCTCTTTGCCATGATCGGCTCGGGAATGGTGAAGGTGTCGGGATAGATCGCGTTGAAGCGAGTCGCAATGTCGCGGCAGAGCTCAACGTGCTGCTTCTGGTCGATACCTACGGGTACAACGTCGGTCTGGTAGAGCAGAATATCTGCCGCCATCAGAACGGGGTAGGTGAAAAGACCTGCGTTGATGTTGTCAGCGTGCTTCTGGGATTTGTCCTTGAACTGTGTCATTCTCGACAGCTCGCCAAAGCCCGTAAAGCAGTTGAGGAGCCATGCAAGCTCGGCGTGCTCCTTGACGTGTGACTGTACGTAAAGAGTGTTTTTTTCGGGATCAAGTCCGCAAGCCATGTAGAGCGCAAGTGTCTCATAGGTGCGGCGGCGCAGATCTGCGGGAACCTGACGAACCGTGATGGCGTGCTCGTCAACTACGCAGTAAAAGCACTTGTATTTCTCGGAATATGCCGAAAAATTCTTGATGGCACCAAGATAGTTGCCAATGGTAAGGTTTCCGCTGGGCTGTACACCCGAGAAGGAAACGGGAGTGTTCTGAAACATAATTTTATCCTCACTTTGAATTGTATTTAAAATAAAAAGTCCCCGACAGAGATCTGTCGGGGACGAATTTTTTGTAAAAATCCGCGGGACCACCCACGTTGCGTTTGCCAGATATTTTCCGAATACTTCGTTGCTCCTCAAAAGCGGCTCGACTTACGTGCAGTAAGCCTTCGCCTTGCTTTATCCGGTGCGCCTCGTCTGTGAAAAATATTTTCGGCAAACGAAGCAGGAAATACAAACGCCTCTTTTGACATAACGGTGTCCTCCGTCTCCCATACTCACGCCGCGCGCTTTCCGTTTGCCCTCAAAGGTCCATTCGGTCAATTGTTTTCGCCGTGATCGCACCGCCCACGGCTCTCTGCAGAAAAGGGAATCGACTTACTAATCCTTATCATCGGTTTGATGCCTTATTATATCACCCAAAAGAGGATTTGTCAAGGGATTTCACACAAATTCTCTCGCAAGCTCACCAAGAATTCTCACACCCTTGACGATCTGCTCGTCGGAGGGGGTGCTGTAGTTGAGGCGGAAGCATTGAGACGTGGCTTCGGTGTCGCAATTGAAGGTTGCGCCGGGGACCACGCGCACGTTTCTTGCCGTCGCCTCCTTGATAAAGGCGTTGGCGTCCACGCCGTCGGGAAGGGTACACCAGATAAAGAGACCGCCCTCAGGCTTTGTGAACTTGATCGATGCGGGAAGCTCCTTTTCAAGCGAATCCAGCATTAGATTGCACTTGTGGCGGTAGATTTCTCGGATGCTCTCGATATGCGCTTCAAGATCGCACTCGGTCATATAGCGGTAGCAGAGCATCTGGAAGAAGATATTGGTATGCACGTCGCTGGTCTGCTTGGAGACCACCATTTTAGACGCCACGGCGTCGGGCGCGATCACAAAGCCCACGCGCATTCCCGCCGACAGAATTTTGGAGAAGGTGGAGCAGTAGATCACGATGCCGTCCTCATCCATACTCTTGATGGAGGGGATATCCTCGCCCGCAAAGCGAAGCTCGCCGTAAGGATTATCCTCAAGGATCATAATGCCGTACTTCTTTGCCAAGGCGTAGATCTGCTTGCGCTTTTCAAGGGAGGTGCAGATGCCTGCGGGGTTTTGAAAGTTGGGAATGACGTAGAGGAGCTTTGCGTTGGGGGTGCTTTTGATGACCTCCTCAAGCTCCGCGATATTCATTCCGTCATCCTCAAGGGTTACGCCAACGGGAATCGCGCCGTTGGAGCGAAAGGCGTTC
The DNA here is from genome assembly GCA_017462125.1 of Clostridia bacterium. Next base: position 24,931 of record JAFTRQ010000145.1, read on the forward strand.
AGCGCGCCGATAAAAGTGGGGTTTTCGCAGATCACCGCGTCACCCTCGTTGCAGAAAACCTTGCAAGCGAGCTCAATGCCTTGCTGGCCGCCCGAAACGACAACTGCAGTGTCGTCAAATCTGTCGCCGTCGGCAACAGATTTTCCAATTCCGAATTTTGCCTTCTGTCTTGCCGCGATATGCTGACGCAGAGGCGCGTAACCGTCGGTAACGCTGTACTGCAGAGCTGCAACGGCTTGATTCTTGTATATGTCGTCCGATATTCTCGCCATCTCCTCAACAGGGAAGCTTTCGGGAGCAGGGTTGCCTGCCGCGAAGCTGATGGTATCGGGGGTTGCGGGAGCCTTCAGTATCTCTCGGATCGCCGAGGGCTTCAGATTTGCGATCTTATTTGAAAAGGTGTAGTTCATAATTTTCTCCCAAGCGTTCATTGAATTAAAATATGTATTATTATACCACCGAACCGTTTGGTTTTCAAGTGCCATCTATAAAATTATTGACTTTTTTTTACATATATGATATAATTGATCATATCAATACGGACTTTGGATGAAGTATGAAAAAAAAGATATTCCGAACGGTGATCGACGTTTTTCTGATCGTGGTAGCGGCAACGCTTTCTGCCGTCGGTCTCTATACCTTCGTAAATCCCGCGAATTTCGCTCCCAGCGGAGTTGACGGCATTTCGATGATGGTGCAGAAGCTGACAGGGCTGAACATGGGCTACGTCTCGCTTGCCATCAATATCCCTCTGTTGATCATTGCCTGGTTTTTTATCAGTAAAAAATACGTGATCTATACCTCGCTATTTACGGTCATGTCCTCGGTGGCGATGATCGTGATGGAAAAGATCAATATGTACGAGTACGTCACAGAAAATCACGTGTGGATCGCGGTGTTTGCCTCGGGTATTATGCTTGGCGTGCGAACGGCGGTTATGATCCGCATCGGCGGCAGTACGGGCGGTGTGGATATCATTGCCTGCATCGTGCAAAAGAAAAAGCCGTATATGAATATTGAGAGTTTGATCTCGCTGTTTTGCTACGTTACCATCGGTATATCATTTTTTGTATATCGGAATATCGAGAGCGTGATCATGTCGGTGATCCAGACGCTGATCTTCAATCTTGCTATGAATTCGGTGCTCAAGCCTACGCGAAACGCCGTGGAGGTGCGTATCATCACCAACAATCCTCAGCAGTTCAAGGACGATATCCTGCTGAACCTCAAGCACGGTGCGACCGTTATCGACTGTCACGGTATGTTTACGGGGGAAGAGAAGGCTATGATCGTCACCATTATCAATATCCATCAGATGGATGAGCTGATCAAGCTGTCGAGAAAGTACGATAGCTCCTTCGTTTACTTCAGTGAGGTAGGCGGTGTCTGGGGCAACTTCAGATGGCACAAATCCGACGTTGTGAAATAAAGAGAGGTATTTATGTCAAAAATTAAATGGAAGGGCGGCGCGCTGATCGCGCCCCTGCCTCCCGTAATGGTATCCTCGGGAGATATGGAAAAATCAAATATTATGACCGTGGCTTGGACGGGAATTATCAACACCGTTCCGCCCAAAACCTATATTTCGGTCAGACCCAAAAGGCATTCCTATAATATGATCAAGGAAAGCGGGGAGTTTGTCATCAATCTGACCCCCTCAAAGCTGATCAAGGCTGCTGACTATTGCGGCATCTATACGGGCGCCAAGGTGGATAAATTCGCCAAGTGTAATCTGACACGTGAGGAGGCTACCGAGGTCAAGTGCCCTCTGATCGCCGAAAGTCCCCTGTCTCTTGAATGCAAGGTCACCGAAATCATCCCCTTGGGTACGCACGATATGTTTTTGGCAGATATCGTGGCGGTGGATGTGGACGAGGAGCTGATCGATAAGGAAGGGAAGCTCCACCTGGAAAAAGCAGGCCTCGCCGCGTTTGCCCACGGAGAATACTTCGACCTTGGTAAAAAGATCGGCTATTTCGGCTTCTCCGCCGCTAAGAAAAAGAAGAAGAAATGTTGACATAATAAAAAATCACGGCGAATTTCGCCGTGATTTTTTACTGTTATGAATCAATTATTACTCAGCTGCGGGAGCGGTCTCGGAGAAGTACTGTGTAGCACCGGAGGAGATTGCAACGTAACCCTCGGTTGCGTATGCACCTGCAAACTTGATCTTGTACCAACCGGTCTCGGTATTTTCTGCAATTACCTCAACCTTGTTGCCCTTGTAGATGGTGTCGATCGCTTCGTTGCTCATATCGGGAGCGATACGAACGTAGAGAGACTCAACGGTCAGATAAAGAGTCTTGGAAACCTCGGTAAAGCCCTCGTCAAGATCCTTGAGAGTGGTAACGTAGGTAGACTTGATATAATACTCACCGCCGTCGTAAACGACCTTGCTCCAGGAGCCGTCTGTGCTGACAGCGATTCTCTGAAGCTCCGCGCCGTTCTCAACAACGAGACGTGCTGTGGAATCGGTAACGATAGGCTCGGAGCGGAGGTTAACCTGATTGGTGGAAGAGATAACGTAAACGGTATCCTTCTGCTCGGTGAAGGTCAACTCAACGGGAGGTTCGGTAACCACCTCGGAGCTGGATTCGGTCTCGTTGTCGGTGCCGTTCTCGGATTCGGAGCCGTCCTCACCCTGAGAAGTGCCGATATTTATGGTATTGCTCGTGTCGGTCTCGTCATCGGGCTTGTCATCCTGACAAGCGCAAAGAGAAGTCGCGAGAAGAAGTGCTGCAAAGATAGCGATCAATTTTCTGTTCATTTTTCAATCCTCCTGAATTTTTCTATTAAAAAGTTATAAAAATCGCAATAATATTCTAATATTAATTCATTATAACATATGAAATCTTACTTGTCAATAATGAAACAAAAAATTTTCCATCTTTTTTTGATGCCCTGCTCATTATAATTGTTTCGGAAATCTTGCGAAAAAGATACCTTGGAGTTAACTTTTTTTGAAGAATCCCGATCTTTATTGACAATGCTCGGCAAAGTGTGGTAAAATAATAAAAATAACCGAAACGGTCGGCGCTTGCGCAGAACGGAGAAACTATGAAAAAATTACTTTGTATTGACGGAAACAGTATTCTGAACCGGCAGTTTTACGGTATCAGACCGCTGTCCAATAAGGAGGGCTTTCCTACCAACGCTATCTTTGGCTTTGTGAACGTGATCGCAAAGCAGCTTGAGGCGCTTTCACCAGATTATACTGCCGTTGCCTTCGACCTGAAGGCGCCCACCTTCCGACACACAATGTACGGAGAGTATAAGGCGGGCAGAAAGCCGATGCCCGAGGACCTTGCGCTTCAGCTTCCCGTAGCCAAGGATCTTTGCCGCGCAATGGGATTTGCCGTGCTTTCCTTGGAGGGCTATGAGGCGGATGATATCCTTGGTACGCTCTCTTCATGGGCTGAGAATGCCGAGGAGGAGACCGAGGCATACGTGCTGACCGGTGACCGCGACTCTCTTCAGCTGATTTCGGATAAGGTCAAGGTCCTGCTTGCCACCAATTCCGATACCGTGATGATGGACGATGCGGCATTCTTTGAAAAATACGGAGTCCACGCCAATCAGTACGTTGATGTCAAAGCGCTGATGGGCGACAGCTCCGATAATATCCCCGGCGTTCCGGGCGTGGGTGAGAAGACAGCGTTCAAGCTGATCGCGGAGCAGGGCGATCTGGATTCGATCTATGAGAATCTTGACGGAATCAAGCTGACCAATTCGGTAAGAGCGAAGATGGAGAGCGGCAGAGAAAGCGCTTATCTTTCAAAAACACTTGCTACCATCAGCCGCGACGTGCCTCTTGGGCTGACGCTTAACGATATTTCCAACAAGGGTATCGACCGCGTGGCGGCAAGAGAGCTGTTCCTGCGCTACGAACTTTTGGGCGCGCTGAAGCGCTTCGGACTTGACAGGGAGGAAGCAGAGGGAGAGCAGGCGACAGCCGAGCGCCCTCGGACGGAGACCTTGCCTGCCAAGGCACTTTCATCGCTGGACGGTGATACCTATGCCGTGTCACTTTCGGAGGGCGGCATTTATATATCCGACGGTAAGCGTGTTTTTGCTGCCGAGATCGGTCCGGAGGCAGAGCAGCTTTTGCGGACGAAGCGCATTATAGCCTGTGATTGTAAGGCATTGTATCAGGCTCTTGAAAAGCAAGGTGTCCATTGGAGAGATTGTTATTTCGACGTGATGCTGGGCGCGTACGTGGACGACTCGGCACAGAGCGCATATACCGTAGAGCGTTTGGTCACCACCTATCTTTCCGAGGCGGCAGACCCCGAGATCCCTTCGGCATATTACGTTGCGCGGATGTGGAGTGTGATCGAGGAAAGATTGGAGCAGAGCGGGCAGAACAAGCTTCTTTACGACGTGGAGATGCCCTTGGCGGCGGTGCTTTGCGATATGGAGCTGGCAGGCTTCCGCATTGACCGCGACGGCATCGCGGCGTACGGCGTGGAGCTTGACGAGGAGGCAAGAGCCTTGGAATCCCGAATTTATATGGCGGCAGGCGAGGAGTTCAATATAAACTCCCCCAAGCAGCTTGGAGAGGTCCTGTTCGAAAAGCTGATGCTTCCTGCAGGCAAAAAGACTAAAACGGGTTATTCAACCGGTGCGGAGATCCTTGAAAAGCTTAGTAAATATCATCCCATCATCGACGATATTCTGGAATACAGACAGGTGACAAAGCTGAAGAGCACCTACGTGGACGGCTTGCTCAAGAGCGCGGGCTCGGACGGCAGATGTCATACTACCTTCAAGCAAACGGGAACCGCAACGGGAAGACTGTCCTCTCAGAATCCCAATCTACAGAATATTCCGATCCGTACCGAGGCGGGAAGGCGATTCAGAAAATACTTTGTGGCAAAAGACGAGGCTCACGTGCTGATCGATGCCGACTATTCGCAGATCGAGCTACGCGTGTTGGCGCACGTTTCGGGCGATGAGAATATGATCGATGCATTCCTGTCGGGAGACGATATTCATACTGCTACAAGCTGTCGCGTATTCGGCGTAGCTCCTGAGGAAGTGACAGTCGAGATGCGAAAGAGAGCCAAGGCGATCAACTTCGGAATCCTTTACGGTATGGGAGAATTCTCTCTTGCCGACGATCTGAAGATCTCCCGCGCCAAGGCAAAGGAGTATATTGAAAGCTATCTTTCGGGCTATCCTGCGATCGAAAGCTATCTTGAGGCGGTTGCCGCCGAGGCGAGAGAGCAGGGCTACGTGACCACGATGCTCGGCAGGCGCAGATACATCCCCGAGCTTGCGGCAAAAAACAAGAATCTGCAGGCGTTCGGCGAGCGCGTGGCGAGAAACAGCCCCATACAGGGAAGTAGCGCCGATATCATCAAGCTTGCGATGATCAATATTGATAAAAAGCTTCGGGAGGGAGGCACGGGAGCCAGACTTTTGCTTCAGGTGCACGACGAGCTTCTGATCGAATCTCCCCGTGAGTGTGCCGAAGAGGTGCTCGAGCTTCTGAAGACCGAAATGGAAAACGCGGTGAAGCTGTTGGTTCCCTTGAAGGTCGAAGCCGCTATCGGCGACAATTGGCTTGAATGTCATTGATTACAAACAGTATATACAGGGGAGAGGAACCTTTTTGAAAAAAGGTTCCTCTCCCCTGTACTCCCTCACCTCCCAAAACTTTTCGAAAAGGAAGTGGGATTTGACTGCCTTGCGATGTGACAATAAGTTGTCTTTGGCGGACAAATGTAGCAAAAAGCGGTAAAAACATTGACAACCCCAATTTGATGTGTTATAATTTTTTTAACGATCCAAGTGTGGAGGATTAGAGTATGAGAATTGAAGACATTGATAAGAATTTTAAATTGGAAACCGAGATAAAAAGAGAAGGCTTGCGCTTTGTGAACGTGGTTGAAGAGCCCTTTACGGTCCACGGCTTGATACGGATCTCGGACAGATGGGTGAGAATGCCTCTTGACATTGCGGAAAAGACAAGCCCCGCCGTATATAACCTTGCCAAGCGCACCGCGGGCGGCAGAGTCCGTTTCGTTACGGACAGCCCTTACGTTGCCATCAAGACGGTTCAGCCCCCTGCGGGTGTGATGCCTCATATGCCTCTGACGGGTCACGCAGGCTTCGATCTCTACATTGGAGAGGGAAAGAACTCGGCGTATTGCCGCAGCTTTGTTCCTCCCGCAACCCTTCAGACAGGTAACGGCTACGAATCGGTTCTGGATCTGACCCCTCAGCAGTTGGGCGATGGCGGCCTGCACAGCTTCACCATCAATTTCCCCCTCTATCACGACGTCTATGAGCTCTACGTCGGACTCAAGGAGGGCTCCGTAATACAGAAGGCACCCGATTACACGGTCAAAACACCTATGGTTTATTACGGTTCCTCCATTACACAGGGTGGATGCGCATCCCGCCCCGGAACCTGCTATCAGGGCTGGCTTTCCCGTTGGTTTGATGCAGATTATATCAATCTTGGCTTCTCGGGCAGTGCCAAGGGTGAGGATGAGATCGCCGACTATGTGGCAAGCCTCTCTATGTCCGCCTTTATCTACGATTACGACTATAACAGCCCTACCTACGAGACCTTGGTGGATACGCACGAAAAAATGCTTCGAAAGGTGAGAGAAGCGCATCCCGAAGTGCCGATCATCTGCGCGAGCCGCCCGCGTTTCCCCTTGAATCCCGAGGAAACGGCGAGAAGAGACTTGATCGCGGCGAACGTAGAGAAGCTGAAGGCGGAGGGTGACCGACTGATCAGCTTTATTCCCGGCAAGGAGCTGTTGGCTTTCGGCGGCACCGAGGGAACGGTAGACTATTGCCACCCCACCGATCTTGGATTTTACAGTATGGCGCTCCGCTTCGCCGAGGAGCTTGAAAAGTATGGATTTGAAAGATAAAATCCTGCTCCGATAACCTAACACACGTTTTACCAATCCAATAAAAGCCTCGGACCGTTATGATCCGAGGCTTTTCAATTTATTCAACGTCTTTACCCAAGAGGAAAAACTTTCTGTCAGGATACCAAAGGATGTTTTTTCCATTCTGATGAGTCATCGTGCCGTAGATAGCAAGCTCGATGCCGTAGCCCATAGAATTTGCGTCTTCGGGAGAGAGATACATATAAAGCTCGTCGGCAGCCTTGTCGAAAACGATAGGTTGCTTTGCCTTAGGGTCGAAATGACCGAATGCACGGCGCAGGGGCGTTCTCGGTTGCCAGAAATTGTCGGCTCTGAACGCACCGTGATAAAGCTGCATATATCTTCCGTTCTGGAGGTCAAATATAGGACTTGGCGAGAGAGGATGAACAAAGGGGGTGCCATCCGAGAAGAGAAGGGGCTCGGGATTTCTCCATGTGACGCCGCAATCGTCGGAAACCGAATAATAGACCGCACCGAGATTTGTTCTCATAGAGCAGAATAATCTTCCGTCGGGAAGATTAAACCATGCCGGCTCTTCAATTCGTGCCGGTCTGCCGTCGGGGTGATTTACAAAGATACCCTCTTCATCGCCCTCGGGCAGAATTGTGATCTTCATATCCCCTCTGCCTCGGGGTCTTCATCGATATTTTCAAAGCGGTAGAAATAGACTCTCGTGGTGCCGTGAAGAGGAGGGGGAAAGTCCGCAGAGACGTATTTTGTGAATCCCGCAAGATATCTGCCGTCGGGACAACGGCTGCCATTTGATTGCTCTCCTTCTTATTGCTTAAACGTACTTTTAAAGCTGTTCTATGATAACATTTTTACAGCTAAAAAGCAACCCTGTTGGGTGGTGAATTTGGGACATTTTGCCGTGATAAATATATACAAATCGGACATTGCGGCCGAAGAATAAGCTGCTTTTCGTGATTGGAACGAATCTTTCACAATACTGTATATACAAATGTATTTGCATAATGACCGAAAAAGAGTGAAATTTCACGTACTTTTGTGTAAAAAATGAATCTTGCTTTGCCGTATGAAATATGCTATACTTAACGTGTAAGAAAATAACCCGTTATCAAGCAAAGAAAGGAAGCTTATGAATACTCTGAAAAAGTATCTGAACCGTTATTTTATAGATGCAATGGGCGCGATGGCGCTGGGACTTTTCGCGTCGTTGCTGATCGGTACGATCTTTGGCACCGTGGGAAAATATATCCCCGCGGGCGCGGTGGCGGATATCTTCAATACCGTTGCCACCTACGCAAAAGGCGCAACGGGGATGGCGATCGGCGTTGCGATCGCGTATAAGCTTGGGGCGCACCCCTTGGTTATGTTTTCCTGCGCCGCCGTCGGTGCGATGGCCAATCAGATGGGCGCGATCGTCAGCAACGGAGTCATCACCTCCTGGGCGGTGACCCAAGGCTCGGGGGAGGGGATCTTTTACAGCGCAGGCCCCGCAGGCGCGTTCTTTGCCGTTATCGCCGCGAGTGAGATCGGTATGCTGGTCTCCAAAAGAACAAAGGTCGATATTCTCGTAACCCCCGTGGTCACGCTTCTCGTCGGATTCGCGGCAAGCTGGCTGCTTTGCTCTCCCATCTCTTACGTGATGTATTATCTCGGTGTATTCATTGCCACCGCAACCACGCTTCAGCCCCTTCTGATGGGAATCGTCGTGTCGGTGGTGGTCGGAATCATTCTGACGCTTCCCATTTCCTCTGCGGCGATCTGTGCCATGATCTTTTCCTCATCGGCTATTGAGGCGGCGGCTTCGAACGGAACGGAGGAGGGCCTTCTTCTTGCGGGCGGTGCGGCTGTTGCGGGATGCTGTGCGCAGATGGTTGGCTTTGCTGTGTCAAGCTTCAGAGAGAATAAATGGAGCGGCATCGTCTCCCAAGGACTTGGTACGTCTATGCTGCAGATGGGCAATATCTGTAAAAACCCCCTTATCTGGATCCCGCCAACGTTGGCATCGGCAATCACGGGACCTGTTGCTACGGTGATCTTTAAGCTGAAATGCTCAGGCGTTGCGGCGGGAATGGGAACCTGCGGTCTCGTCGGCCCTATCGGTGTCATTGACAGCACGGAGTGGTCGCCCGTAATGTGGATCGGGCTCGTCCTCGTCTGCGTCATCCTTCCTGCTTGCCTCTCGCTCATTTTCAGTGAGATAATGAGAAGGCTTGGTTGGATAAAGAAGAATGATATGCTTCTTTCCGAGTAAAGCTTTTCAAAAAAGTCAAATTTTGACCATAAAAGCAGGCTATATTGGCTTGCTTTTTTGCTTTGTATGTGTTATCCTAAAATAAATTAAATGAATTTCGCAGTTTAGCCGAACGGGAGCCGAACCGAATTGCCCAACGACGATGCATTTTCGCATCTTTCGGCGTGCTTTCGCTCGCAAGATTTCTATATAGCTTCGCGAAATCACACCAAAATCTATCAAAAATGCATTCGCCGGCGGGTGCGAGCAGTTTTGACGCAGCAGATTTTTTCGAGTCCAATAGCTTTTCTCACAGGGCATATAGGCGATATGTCCAAGAGAAAAGGTGCAGGAATCGTACA
>JAFTRQ010000146.1 GCA_017462125.1 Clostridia bacterium
AAGTTTACATCGTTATTTGCGATATAGCTCTTAACGGATGCGGGAAGATTCTCTTCAAGAGCTGCAGCATCCCACTGGCAATCGAGAAGGAATGTGCCGCCGGGCTTAACGTCCTGAACCATGTCGTACTTAGCAAGGTAGGACTTGTTGTGGCAAGCTACGAAGTTAGCCTTGTTGATGTAGTAAGGAGACTTGATGGGAGTATCACCGAAGCGGAGGTGGGAAATGGTGATACCGGATGTCTTCTTGGAGTCATACTGGAAGTATGCCTGAATGTACTTGTCGGTGTGGTCACCGATGATCTTGATGGAGTTCTTGTTTGCACCAACGGTACCGTCGCCGCCGAGACCCCAGAACTTACAAGCGATAGTGCCTGCGGGAGCTGTGTCGGGAGCGGGCTTCTCTTCAAGAGAGAGCTCGGTAACGTCGTCTACGATACCGATTGTGAAGTTTGCCTTGGGAGCATCCTTAGCAAGGTTCTCGTAAACTGCGAATACGCTTGCGGGGGGAGTATCCTTGGAACCGAGACCGTAACGGCCGCCAACAACCTTGATGTCGCCCTTACCTTCTCTTGCGAGAGCGGTAACAACGTCGAGGTAGAGAGGCTCACCGAGGGAGCCGGGCTCCTTGGTTCTGTCAAGAACTGCGATCTTCTTACATGTTGCAGGGATAGCAGCAGCAAGCTTGTCTGCGCAGAAGGGACGGTAAAGTCTAACCTTGATAAGACCAACCTTTTCGCCTGCAGCGTTCATATAGTCGATAACTTCCTCGATTACGTCACAGATAGAGCCCATAGCGATGATAACTCTCTCTGCATCGGGAGCACCGTAGTAGTTGAAGAGCTGGTAGTTAGTACCGATCTTCTCGTTAACCTTGCCCATGTATTCTTCAACGATTGCGGGGAGAGCATCGTAATACTTGTTACAAGCCTCTCTGTTCTGGAAGAAGATGTCACCGTTCTGAGCGGTACCGCGGAGAGCAGGGTTGTTAGGATTGAGGGCGTGTGCACGGAAAGCGGCAACAGCGTCCTTATCGAGCATTTCCTCGAGGTCAGCGTAGTCCCAAGCCTCGATCTTCTGGATCTCGTGAGAAGTACGGAAGCCGTCGAAGAAGTTAAGGAAGGGAACGCGGCCCTTGATAGCGGAAAGGTGAGCAACCGCACCGAGGTCCATAACCTCCTGAGGGTTGGTGTCAGCCAGCATAGCGAAACCGGTCTGACGGCAAGCGTAAACGTCGGAGTGGTCGCCGAAGATGTTCAGCGCGTGGGACGCTACGCAACGAGCACTTACGTGGAATACACCGGGAAGAAGCTCACCGGCGATCTTATACATATTGGGGATCATCAGAAGAAGACCCTGAGAAGCGGTATAAGTAGTGGTGAGAGCACCGGAAGCGAGAGAACCGTGAACGGTACCTGCAGCGCCTGCCTCGGATTCCATCTCAATTACGTTAACGGTTGTGCCGAAAACGTTCTTGAGACCCTGAGCTGCCCACTGGTCGGTGTAGTCAGCCATAGGGCTGGAAGGTGTGATGGGGTAAATACCCGCAACTTCTGTGAAAGCGTAGCTTACATGAGCGGCAGCCTGGTTACCGTCCATGGAAAGCTTTTTTCTTTCGATTGCCATGTTTGCAATACCTCCTGAAAGTTTATTAAAATTTTTTTAAAAACAAAAAAGCGCGCGGATCCTTATGCCTTTGCATAAAAGGGCATAGTAATCCACCATTAATAATAACACATTTTCCTCAAAAAGTAAAGGGCTTTTTGAAAAAATCTGATATTTTTCTAACAATTTTTTCATCTTTATTATGGGAATTCGGGAAGAGAGGCGAATATTTGTATATTTTATGAAAAAAATACAAAACAAATATTGACAATACCTATTAAAATAAAGTATAATTGAATCGTTAAGAACGATCAACGAAAGAACCGGAGATGAAATATGAACGAAAAACTGTTTGACTATATTGCAAGCTCCCCCACAGCGTATCACGCCTGCGCGCACAGCGCCGAGATCTTGAAAAAGAGTGGCAGTGTCGAGCTTTTCGAGGGAGACAAATGGGCGCTTGAAGAGAACCGAAGCTATTTTGTGAGACGAAACGGATCCTCCCTGATCGCCTTCAAGATCCCTGCGGGAGGATTTAAGGGCTTTATGATCGCCGCCGCCCACGGTGACAGCCCTTGCCTTAAGATCAAGGAGAATCCCGAGATGGCGGACAAGTATTACGTCCGTTTGTCAACGGAAACGTACGGCGGAATGATCTATTCCACCTGGCTCGACCGTCCTCTTGCCGTGGCGGGCAGAATTGCCGTCAAGACCGAAAAGGGAATCGCTGTCAGGCTTGTTGATACCAAGGAGCCCGTTGCATTGATCCCGAACGTGGCGATCCATATGAATCGCCAGATCAACAGCGGAATGAATTATAACGCATCGGTGGATCTGATCCCTCTTTACGGCGGTGAGAAGGAAAAGGACAGCTTTAAGAGCCGCATCGCCGACCTTGCAGGCGTATCTGTTGAGGATATCGTGACCACGGATCTGTTCCTCTATAATCCTCAGGCGGGCTATGAGTGGGCAAGATTTATCAGTGCGCCAAGGCTTGACGACCTGCAGTGTGCCTTCAGCGCTCTGGAGGGCTTCCTCGCTACAGAAGCGGCAACGGGAAAGGGCCTTCCCGTGTATGCGCTCTTTGATAATGAGGAGGTTGGAAGTCAGACCAAGCAGGGAGCGGCGTCCACCTTCCTGTACGACGTACTCAAGCGTGTGGTCAAGGCGCTTGGCGGTGATGAGGATGCATATCTTCAGATCGTGGCAAACAGCTTTATGGTCTCCTGTGATAACGCGCATTCGATCCATCCCAATCACCCCGAATTTTCCGACAGAAACCATACCGTTCATATGAACGGCGGTATTGTGATCAAGTACAATGCCAATCAGAAATATACCAGCGATGCCGTATCGGTGGCGCTGTTTAAGTCGGTCTGCGATGAAGCGGGCGTGCCCACGCAGTATTATGCCAATCGCGCCGATATGCCCGGCGGCTCCACGCTCGGAAATATTGCCAACACGCAGGTGTCGCTGAACACCGTTGATATCGGATTGGCACAGCTTGCCATGCATTCTGCGTTCGAAACCGCGGGTAAGGACGATACCGAGCATATGGTAAACGCGCTGAAGTGCTTCTATGCCAAGGGCATCAAAGCAACCGAGTGCGGATATGAGATCTGACGGCCCCGTATGACCGTAAAGCTTTGACCGGATAAACTTAAGAGAAAGGAAATAACAATGTTTCAGTTAGCACAACCGATTTTCCCGAAGGGAAAAGAAAAAGAAATGAACACCTTTGCGGTGTTCCGCACGGAGGTCGATTCCTTGAAGGGAGCCAAGATCCTCCTTACGGCGTATACCTTTTATCATCTTTACGTAAACGGCGAGTTCGTTGCCTTCGGTCCTGCGAGAACCGCGAAGGGATATGCAAGAGTTGACGTGATCGATCTTGAAAAGTATCATAAGGACGGTAAAAACGTGATCACGGTCGGAGTGATCGGATACAACTGCCGCACCCTGTCCACCGTTTATCAATCCTCCTTCTTTATTGCCGAGATCGTTGATGAAAACGGTGTGGTCGCTTATTCCGGAAGAGATTTTGAGAGCTTTTTGCCCTCCTGCCACGTGCAGAAAACCGAAAGATATTCGGTTCAGCGTCACTTTACCGAGGTCTGGGATTATACGGGCAAAAAATCTTGGGTAGATGAGGCTGACAGATGTGAGAGTGCCGTTTTGAACAACCTGACTTACATCGACCGCGTTGCGCCCTATGCGTATTATGAGGATGCCTTTCTTGATCGCGCGTCTGTCACGGGAACGCTTGCCTACGACGGGTCGGTAACTCCCAGAAAGCGCTTTTATTCCTTCCAGCCCAATGCGTATTGGGGCACGTTTGAAAGAGAAGAGGTTGGGCTTTATTATGAATGGGTGCAGTATCAGAAGCAGACACCCGTGTCGCGCGGAGTTGAGCTCCCCTTAAAGCTTGGCGGCCTTGAATATGCGCTTTTCGATTTCGGACGGTTGGAGACCGGATTTATTGGCCTTACAGCCCGCGCAACGGCAGATACCAAGATCAATATCGCTTTTTCCGAATATATTGAAGGTGAGATCTTCACCTATACCGATATGCACGTGCAAAACGTGGTTACCTTCAGCTTGGGAGCAGGCGAGGATATCGACTTTATGAGTCTGGAGCCTTATACCTGGCGTTACGCAATGGTAGCGTTGGAATACGGTGAGATCGAGCTGGAAGCCTTCGGTGTCAAGAGATTTGAGAACGACGTAACGGGACTTGAGATCCCCGAGCTTGAAAATAAGACGCTTCGGGATATCTACCGCGCGGCGGTGAAGACGTATGCGCACAACGCCGTTGACGTTTACACCGACTGCCCCTCCCGAGAGAGAGCGGGTTGGCTCTGTGACAGCTATTTTACGGGCAAGACCGAGCACTTCCTCTTCGGCACGACCTTCGTTGAGGATGCGTTCCTTGAAAACTACCGTCTCTATAAAAATGACGACGGCTTGATCCCCGAGGGCGCGATCCCGATGTGCTTCCCCTCGGATGTCAAGGACAACGGTGAGATGATCCCTCAGTGGACGATGTGGTATATCCTTGAGGTTGCGGATTATCTGACCAACAGAAACAAGAGCTGTGACAAGGAGCTGTTCCGCGACAGCATTTACGGTCTGCTTGATTTTTACGCGAGATATGAAAATGCAGACGGACTTCTTGAGGATCTGCCCTCCTGGAACTTCGTTGAGTGGAGTAAAGCGAACCAATGGGTCTTTAACGTAAACTATCCCACGAATTTCCTCTACGCGCAGGTGCTTGAGGCGGCGTACGAGCTGTACGGTGACGGGGCCCTCAAGGACAAGTGCGCCAAGGTGCGCAGAGTGGCGGTGGAGCAGTCCTTTGACGGTAAGCTTTTCCACGACCATTCGGTTCGCGGTGAGAATGGCGAGCTTGTGCTTCAGAATGATATCTCCGAGATCTGTCAGTATTACGCGATCCTGTTCGCGGGCATTGATATGAACGCACCCAAATATGCGGAGCTTCTGCGTCTGGTTCGTGACGTGTTCGGCGCGATCCGTAAGGAGGAGATGCCCGAGATCGAGGTCATCAACGCCTTCATCGGCGTATATCTCCGATTGGAGGCCTTGCTGAAGCTGAAGGAATTCGATCTTGTTCTGGCGGATATTGAAAGCTTCTTTGGAAATATGGAAAGACTGACGGGAACACTTTGGGAGAACCGTTCGGTGCACGGAAGCCTTGACCACGGCTTTGCATCCTATGCCGCCGTGGCAATGATGAAGGCATTGGAGGAAAAATAAAGTCGATCCCTCGCTTGACAGATAATAAATAAAAATCATAACATAAGAAAGGTAAGAATTATGAAAACTATTGCAGTAATCGGATGTGGACGAATCGCAGACGGCGCACATTTTCCCGCGCTGATGAAGATGGACGAGGTCAGAATCAAGTATGCTTGTGACCTGATCCTTGAAAAGGCAGAGAAGGCAAAGGAAAAGTACCCCAAGGTAGAGCAGGTGATCACAGACTATCACGTTGCGCTCAACGACCCCGAGGTTGACGCCGTATTTGTACTTACCCCCAACTACGCACATTATACCGTTACAATGGACGCGCTTCGCGCAGGCAAGCACGTTATGTGTGAGAAGCCCATTACCATCAATTACGAGCTTTCCTGCGAGATGGCAGCGGAGGCAAAGAAGCAGGGCAAGATCCTCAATATCGGTGTCTGCAACAGATATCATAAGTCTGTTGAGCTTATCGAGGAGATGAACAGACGCGGCGAGCTTGGTAACGTTTATCACGTTGTATGCTCCTTCCGCGCATTCAGAAGCATTCCCGGACTTGGCGGCGCGTTCACCGATAAGAGCCAGTCGGGCGGCGGTGTTCTTATCGACTGGGGTATCCATTACCTCGATCTGATCCTCTACATCCTCGGCGCGCCCAAGCTCAAGACCCTGACCTGCGACGCTTACTGCGAGATGGCGAAGGATATGAAGGCGTATAAATACCACGGAATGTGGGCAGAGGATACCAAGGACGTTGAGAACGGTGTTAACAACGTTGACGACCTGATCAGCGGTTACGTGCGTACCGATAAGGCAAGCATTTCCTTCAACGGTGCTTGGGCACAGAATATCGATAAGGGCGAGACCTTCGTTGACTTCCTTGGCGACAAGAAGGGTGTCAGACTTCAGTATTGCAGCCAATTCTCTGTAACCGACGGCGAAACGCTTGAGACCACTAACACAAACCACGATATTCCCAATATGTACCTTTGCGAGGACAGAGACTTTATCAAGTCTGTGGAGACCGGCGAAAAGAACCGCAACTATATCGACAACATTCTGGAAAGCATGAAGCTGCTTGACGGTCTCTATCGCTCTGCTGAGCTGAAAAAAGAGATCGAGTGCTGATCATTATCTAAAGAGAGGTTTACTGTATTATGAAACTCGGTGTTATAACAGATTGCTTCCGTCTGCCTGTACGTCCCGCCATTGAGAGAGCGGCGGCGCTTGGCTTTGACGGTGTTCAGATCTATGCTACGGGCGGTGAATTCTGCCCCGCGGCTCTTGATGCTTCGGCGCGTGCCGAGTATAAAAAGCTGTTCAAGAGCCTGAATCTTCAGGTCAGCGCGCTTTGTGGCGATATGGGCGGTCACGGCTTTGAGATCAAAGAGCAGACCCCCGCGAGAATCGAGGCAACGTGCCGCATCGTAGACCTTGCGCATGAGCTTGAATCAAGCGTGGTCACTACCCATATCGGCGTGATCCCCTCCGATAAGAGTGAGGAAAAATATGATGTTATGCTGTCTGCATTGACCGCTTGCGGCAGATATGCCAAGGAAAAGGGCGTTACCCTTGCCATCGAGACCGGTCCCGAGACCGCTAAGACCCTGCTTGCATTCCTGCAGGATACAGACGGTGGCGTGGGTGTTAACCTTGACCCCGCAAACTTCGTTATGGTAACGGGTCAGGATCCCGTTGAGGCGGTTGAGCTTCTCGGTCCTTACATCAAGCATACCCACGTTAAAGACGGAGTAATGTTACGAAAGGTCGATCCCAAGGTGATCTACGGTCACTTTGCCGACGGCGGCATTGAAGCTTTGAATATCGCGGACTTCTTCAAGGAGGTTCCCGTGGGCGAGGGAGACGTGGATTTCCCCGCATACCTTGCGGCATTGAAGAAGATCGGCTACAATGGCTATCTTACCATTGAGCGTGAAGCGGGCGCAAATCCCGAAGCCGATATTATCAAGGCAAGAGATGCGATCAAGAGCTTTTTGTAATAATATGACTATGGGGGAAGGGAGAAGCTTCTTGAAAGAGGCTTCTCCCTTCCTCCATACCCCCATCCTGTTTCAAGAACTTTTAAAAAGAAAATTTAGAAATTATCAAAGTTGATTGGCAAATATGATCAATAAACACGTGAAATTATAGGAGTGTTGACAAAAATTACATAAAATGATATAATAAACGTGAAGGGAGATGATGGGAAGGATTGTTTCGAAAGAAGATAAAGGAGGCTACTGTATGAAAAAACTTTTATGTAAGATGATATGTTGTTTACTTGTTACGATATCGCTTGTATCGGTTGGTTGCAACATTCTTGAGAAGGGTGAGAGCGGGGCGTTAGTGGTTGCCGACAAACAGATAGATGTTCAAGGTGTCACAATATATGGAGAAAATCATTTTGAATTGCCTTTGGTGGTCACGCTGGAAGCGGTAGGCTGTGTTGTTGAATGGACAGACGAAGAAAATGCCACCGTGACTTGGAACGGGCAGAAATATACCTTGAATATCAGCGAGGACAGGCGCTGCTTTTCAAAAGTCGGAGATGATACGATAAATTACTTATTAGCTGCTCCGGGCAGTACAAATTACCACTTCAAGCCGATAGAAAATGACGTGATCATCGACAACCTAACTTTTCGATTGATTTTGAGGGAGATGATGGGAATACCTGCAAATCTCTATGCCGATTGCGAAAGCTTGACAGTATACGTCGAGATTCTTCATACAGCGGAGGAAGAGTAGTTGTACGAATATGATATACGTTTGAAAATTTTACGGTATATAAAGGTGATTGGGTAATTGTAAGCAAAAATATATTAAATCAACGGAGGTGTTATATGAAAAAACTGAAGCTGTTTTTAGTATTGCTGTTGAGTAGCCTTATGATTCTATCCGGATGCTCACCGTATTGTTTTTACCCCTCTGATCTATCTGATAGATATTGCTACTAAACATTATTGCCCCTGCGCATTTGCGCAGGGGCAACTTTCATATATCAATGAGCTTTTGCTGACAAGCACTGCATTCGCGGTCACAAAAGCGAAGCCCCGCTGAGGCGGGGCAAATAATAATTTTTAGCAATATAATAGAATCCTTTTATATGGAGCGATCATAGATCTATTTTGTAAATATATCCATATCGCTGGTAAAGCTTACTGTCGCTAATACCAATATAATTTCCAACCTTAGTTCCAAGCCTTTCATAAAGAGCAAGGGCTTGATGATGACTTGACTTGATATAGATTTGTTTAACGCCTTGTGCACGCAGGTCTTCAAATATCTCTCCTTGGAGCCAAGCCGAGCCGTAGCCTTTCCCGCGACAGGCTTCTATTATATGAAATCCGGTGAAGTGAGCTATTTCCTTTGAATCCGGAACGATCCCGTCTTTTGCAAGCGAATCCAGTGTAATCTGACTGCCTATTAAGGCGAACGCGACACCGATGATCGTTTCGTTTTCTTCAAGATAGTAAATATCGAGCTGACCCTTTTCGTGCATTTGTATGGATGACATCACTTTTTTGATCCACTCTGCCGTATGCTTCGCTTCGTCCCAATCGTCGTATATTCCTTTTCTTGCTTTTTCTTCACAAAATTGTTTTATAGGAAAAAGATACTTTTCGATATCCTCAAAGGTGTGTTGCGCGGTTATATGAATCTTCATAGTTAGTTTCCTTCCAATATGCTTTGTCGCAGGTACGCCAAGGAGTCTTTTTTGCTTTATCTTAACAAGATTCCGCAACCGGGCTCAAGCCAGAGGGGACTTGTTTTGCCGCCCTTATTGGTCAGCAGGGGCTTGAACCATCCAAGGCGCTCGGTGCTATAGCTTTGCAGGTCGCTTCCAAGGTCGATATGAACTCTCGTAGAGCTTGTGGGACTGCAATTGGCAACGAGGATCACGTCTCTGCCGTCCTTGTCAACGTAGTGACCGATCATACATTCCTCGTCGGAGGAGAACTGCTTGATCGCGGGACATTCGGAGATCGGACGCGCACCCTTCAAGCCGTCGGGCTTGGAGAAGTACATACCCTTATAGTCCATATCAAAGAGAACCTCTCCCAAGGGCAGGATGCGGCGATTGACCTCGCGAAGGAGATACCAGGTAGGCGTGATGATATCCTCTCCCGTGGTGTCGTCGACGGGCGCGTAAAGATAACCGCCCCTCGAGAAATACAAGAACCAGCTGATGATCCGCGCGCCTGCCGCCAGAGCGGTGTAGCCCTGCAGGGCAAGGTTGCCCATTGTGGGGATGGTCAGCCAATCGCGGAGCTGATTACAGCAGGCGATAAATTGGAAGGGAAGATCATATTTGTCGCAGACCTCTCTTGCCTGCAGCATATTGCCAAAATATTGCTCTCTGCCGCCCTGTACCTTGAAATTGTCGGAGATGATGACCTTGTAGTTGTCAAGGCTGATTGCGTCGGGGTGAACCTCCGCGGCGAATCGCTCCAGATATTCCTCGTAGGTAGCTGTTTCGAGCTGCGAAAGGTTGGGCGCGCCGCAAACCGCGTAGTTGGGGAAGAGGTTGATGTAAGCCTCAAGCCAAGGCGCTTTTTCGCGGACGCACTCGGTCATGATTCCCAATTTGTGAAAGAGTGTTGCGCCGGGCTCGTCGTTAAGGTAGATCGAGCGCACGTCGTGGGGGACGTTCTCAAGCAAAGCGTACATTGCCGCTCGCAGTTCGTCATCCGTGGCGGCGGGATTCATCAGAAGCTTTTCGTGGTCCGTGCTTCGCTCCGCGCTGTGCTCTCTGTCGGGCGTGTAATAGATCTCGAGCCCGAGCTCGCGGCATTTTTCGAATTCCGTGTCGGGAACGAAGCAGGAGGCGTTGAAGCCGCACTCCTTAATGCTTTCCAGCAGCTTGCTTGCCCGTTCGCCCTCGCGGGAGATCATTCCCCAAGGGAAGAGGATAAAACGGTCGAATTTTTTCATAAAAGACACCGATCCTTTCGCAATATTTTTATTTGTCTGCTTTTTTGTAATTCAGCAGTAAAATACCGGTTGAAATAAGGATAAGAGTAACGATGAGATTGACGGGGTTGACCGAGCTTGATTCGCCGGGGAGAAGCAGCATCGTCAGCAATACACCGAAAACAGGGGTCGTGAAGTTGAATACCGTAATCTTGGATACGGGATTGTGCTTAAGCAAAATGCCCCAAAGCGAATAGGCAACCGCCGACAGAAGCGCCAGATAGATCAGGTCGAGCAGACCGAATACGTTTGAAAAATCAACCGTTCCGCCAAAAATCAGACCGATCAGGATCATAAAGAAGCCGCCCACGATAAATTGGTAGCCGCTGATGGTGACGGGATCCTCGTATGCCGAATATTTTTTGATCAGCACGGAGGAGAACGAGAGGGCAATGGCGGACAGGAGAACGAAGGCGACACCCATCAGGTCAAGGGGATCGCTTGAGAGGGTGAGACCGTTGAGGTTGATCAGTACGATGCCGAGAAATCCGACAACGCAGGCAATGATCTTCTTGACGGTCAGCTTTTCCTGTCTGAAGATCAAGGATGCGATCAGAACCGCGAAAAACGCGCCGGAGCCGCTGGCAACGGTGCCCTTCACGCCGCTGGTGTAGGCAAGACCGAGGTAGAAGAAGACGTATTGGATCACAGTCTGTACCGACGCTACGGTCAGAATGCGGCCGATGTTTTCCTTTTTGGGGATCAGCAGCTTTTTGCGGGCAATACTGAAAATAATAACGGTGAAAATACCTGCCAGAAAGAATCTGATGCCTGCAAAGAGCATGATCGAGGATACCCCCTCGACCTCAAGCAGACGGTAGCCTGTCTTGATTGCGGGAGTGGCGCTGCCCCAAAGCGCACAGCAGAGCAGGGCAACCAAGGTCAAGACAATGGGGTTGGCGAATATATTCTGTTTTTTGTTATCAATCGGTGACATAAAGGGCTCCTTTGCTGTCTTGTATATTGTTGTGGTTTGGTTGCGGAGGGATTTCCTTGATTTTATGGGGAGCTTGCTTTATTATTTCACCAGCATCAAGATGCCTTCCACAGCCAACGCCGTTACACAGGAGATCACGGCGACGAGGGTCAGTCCCTTGCCCTTGTAAGCGAAGATGCCGCCCACAAGAAGGCCTGCGGCGCCCGAGATAATATTGCCCGTAGCGTAGAGTGCCGCAGGCAGGGTCATTGCCGCCAAAACCGAATAGGGGATATAGTACAAAAACGACTTGACGTAACGGTTCGTGATCTTTTTTCGCAGAGCCGCGAAGGGGATCGCGCGGATCAGATAAGTCGAGCCTGCCAAGATGAGAAGATAGATCCAAAAGTCTTTCATTATGCATCCACCTCCGTTTCTTCATCCTTGATGGGGAAGAGCAGAGCGCCTGCTACGGCGGCAACGATAGCACAGATGCTGACCGAGATTCCCGAGGGGATCGTTTGAAGCAGGGGAATATAATAGAAGGCGCAATTGAGCGCTACCGCGATGACCACCACCGCAAGCACCGCCTTGGATTTTCTTGCAGGGGGAGCTACGATGGCGAGGAACATACCGTAGATCGCCAGACAGAGCGCGCTCATAACCATTGGAGGGAGCACGTTGCCGATCAAGGCACCGATCAGCGTACCCAACGTCCAACCGACGTAGGGGATCACAGAAAGGCCGAGAAAGAATTTCGGCTCTACCTCGTCCTCTGCCGCCGCAACGGCAAAGATCTCGTCGGTCATGAAGAAGCCTAACAGCCAACGCTTCCATCCGCTGAATTTGTCGGAAACCTTTTGTGAGAGCGAGATCGACATAAAGGAATAACGCACATTGATCGTCAACTGCGAGATCAGCATTGCGGCGTATTGTCCGGGGTTGATCATCACATTAATACCCGCGAGCTGTCCTGCGGAGGTCACCGTGGTCATAGAAACGATGACAGCCTGCCACCATTCAAAGCCCATAGAAATTGCCATAATGCCAAACGTAAACGATACCGAGAGGTATCCAAGACCGATGGGGATGCCTGAGCGCAAGCCCCTGAGAAAGAGTTTCATTTTTGCTTGTCCTTTTGCGAATTCAAGTTTTATACGGTACCCCTTGGAAGGATGCCGTATGATTTTGCTATATTATATCACATCTGCGCGCAAATTTCAATAGAAAATGCGACATTTGTTGGAATTTATGCCATAAACAAAAGCGGCTTTTGCGCCATTGCTCACAATTTAATCGTCCTTTCGCATGAAAAGCGGGGTGGCGCAGGCGAAAACGGGAAAAAGGATGATTGCCGTTTGCAATTAAAATTCCTCCGTCGCGCATCTTCCTTCAAGCCAAGCGATCATATTGTTGACAAGAAGATTCCAGGATTGGAAGCCCCGGCCGTGGATACCCTCTCCCGTGTCGGGGTGGTAGTATTCGTGCATCTCGCCGCAATTTTCGATATCTTTGCCAAAAACGGTGATCAGTGTCTCGGCAAGGGCAGCTGCCTCGTCAATATAGCCGTAATTGATCAGCGCGCGGAAGCACATATAGTTAGCCACGCCCCACATGGGACCGAGCCAGCAGGAGGGGTTGCCCGATTGCCAATTTGCGTGCATTTTTTCCAGCCTTGAAAGGGAGCGGATGCCATATTCGCCGAAAAACGTGTTGCTGTTGAGCATATTTTCCTCAATTACTCTCGCTGCTCTTTCGGGTGTGGCGATGCCTGCCCAAAGCGCCATAAAGCCCGACCAGGAGTCGATTCGGAGAATGAGGCAATCCCAATGGCGGGGCTTGCCGCTGTGCAGGAATCTGTTGGGGTCAATGGGCTCCAGATTGACGTCGGCAGAGAAGTACATTCCGCATTTTTCGTCGTAAAGATGCTCGTTGATGGCATCCTTCAGCTCCGCCGCCTCGATGTCGTATGCGTTGGCCTTCTCCTCGTCGCCCATAGCCTCCATAATATATGCCATTGCGCGGAGCTCCTTGTACATCAGCACGTTCAGATAGATTGAAGCTGTGCTTCCGTTGGGACGGAAGAACATCGAAGGGTCGTTGTCCACGCCAAGTGCCGTGTCGTCAAGGAAGATGTAGAGCCCTGTGGGCGCGTGCTTGCTGGTTCGTCTGTACCAATCGATGAAGCTCTCCAGCTTGCCGATCTTGTCGGCAAACCAAGAGGTGTCGTTGCCCGTCTGCTGTAAAATAAAGGCCAAATGCTGAGCAAGGCAGGGCTTGTGACCGTTTTTGGAATCCCTGATAAACGCAAGCTCGTGGTCGGCGTTGATCATAATGGGCATCTTGCCGCTCTCGTCGGTGTGCTCAAGAAAATTGAGGATACAGCCCTTTTCGCACTCTAAAAATTCGCTTTCGCCCGCGCCGCCGTTGTCGGCAATGATCTGGCGGACGGCTACGTCGGTGAGCCAGCTGTCCCAATCCCAAAGCTGATACTGATAGACCGCGCCCGGCACGATAAAGGGGTGGTTCAGCCGCTTCATAGGCGTGCGGGTCAGCTTGAGGTAGGAGTCCTTGGAGTAATTTTTTATAAGATCAATATATTTTTCAAGGTTTGTCATTTTTTTCGTCCTTTCGGTGGTTGTATATACATTATAATACAAAACGGGGAATAAAGCAAGCCGTGGAATAAAAAAAGCAAATTTGTACTATTGAACCGAATAATAAAAGCATCACAAGCGAAATGTGTGATATTGTTATCGGAAAAATCGCAAATCAGTTTGTTTGTCGCAGATTTGCTTCGCTGAAAACAAAGAATTTACCCCCGACAGATTTGAAAATCTGTCGGGGGATATCTGTTGATCTGTTCAATTTTGAGAATTAACCACCGGGACGATATCCTTCATCACACGAAGTGGCTATCCCATTTTCATCAAAATGAATAAAAAACAGAACCTCCGGTGATGTTCCGAGGAATCCTACTTGTGGCTCTTTTATTGTATACCCGCATCGACAATTTCTGTATAGTCCATCTTCACTGGCAGGCATAAGAACACAATCAAATTGTCCGTATTCATTTTCAATTTCTGCTGATGTTTTTCCTAAAAAATCGTCTTGTTTGTATTTGACATTGCACCCTGCAAGACACATCATAAAAATAGAACAAACCAAAATTACAACTATTGCTTTTTTCATTATTTTACCTTATTCTATAAATCTCTGCATATAACGTATTGTGAGAAAACTTGCTATTATTGAATAGGATTGCAGGCTTTTGCCATACGAATAACACTTTCGTTCTCGGATTCAAGCTTTTCAAACCCAAGCTTTTCACAGATGTGAAGTAAGCGCGCATGATCAGCCGGAACGTCAATATAAGCGTTGCCGTCAATGCAAGACATTGCGTATTCTAACAAACGAGTGCCAAAACCGTTTCCTGGACGTGATATATATAAATTATCAAGGTGACCGTTTTCGACCGTGATGATTCCCATCAGTCTGTCCAATGATATGCCGTAGATTTTTCCACCCCGAGAAAGTACTTTCTGAATACGTTCAGCGATTAATCTTTCTTCTTCGGAAAAAATTCTTTCGTTTTCTTCTCTCGACAGGTGATAGATATGTCTTCCCCAACGATTTGCTTTAACATAAATATCTTTAATCTGATCTACGGTGCCTTCGAATTGGCTGCAAATTATTTCTTTTCCCATAGAGGCAACAAGAACAGAATCGGGATTTGCCCAAGGTTTGTTAATGCCAAAAAATATTGAAATGTCGCCACGTGCGAGTTTTTTTGTTCCGTCTATAAGATCCTTTCGGTTTGCCAAAACCTTATAGTTTCTTCTTTTGAAATAAAACATACTGCTCTCGCAGGTAAAATCCGAAGTAATTAAGGGGCCACTCATTATCGCCGCAAGCTTTAGCGAAGAGACGTCAATATCTTCGGGAATTTTGTCATATATTCCGTCAAACAATCTGAAATGAGCCCAATAGTCCTTGACCTCGGGTACGATAGCGGATTGCCAGCTGGCATAACAATCAATTAATTGCATAATCACGAATTTACCGTCGAGGGCGTGAAATTCTTCTTCGCGCATATCACGGACTTTAGATTCGGTATAGGACTTTTCTGCTGTTTGCAGTTGAATCGCAATTATGTCGCCATCCTCGAATATTCTTTCTAAATGGACGTTGGGCTTAATCTTTTTCTTGGGTGGCTGAGGAGACGTTAGTTTATCTTTGAACGCTGCAAGAGCCTTTTTGCGGGCATTAAGCGTCTTTTCGCCGGCTTCTTCCCATATTTCAAGGCCGAATCCGCTGTCGATCATTTCTATCGCTTTGTTACGAACGGCGTCTGTCAGAATCCCTTTTTTCCACATGAAATCCGCAAGAGAATAGTAATAGTTACACCATTCTATCGAATCGGATTCGTCGCACATTTCTTTGCGAACATACTCGTCAATTTTGATCAGCGCATCTTCAACGCTATATTTATAAAAGGCAGCGGTATAGTCTGAGTAAAGATCTTGTGCCGTGTCATTTCCTGTAACGCTCGTATTCCAAGTTCCCATTACTTTTCTCCTTTATTATATTTTTGGTGTTTTTATTATAGCATTATCTAACGTTCTTTTCAAGTGGTTTAATAAAAAAGCACCGCTTTTGGCGGTGCTTTCAAAAAATTAATGCGTCAACAGAAGCATTGCGATAAACAGGAAGGTAATGACCCAGGTCCAGGGCTTGATCTTCTTGAAGTCGCCGCAGAAGCAGCTGATGACCACGTAGGAGATCATACCGAATGCAATACCGTAGGAAATATTGTAGCTGAAGGGCATAATAGCAAGGGTCAGGAAGGCGGGAACCGCGATCTTGAAGTTATCCCAATCTATCTTTTTGATCGATCCTATCATAAGCAGACCCACGTAGATCAACGCGGCGGCGGTAGCGCAACCGGGAACAAGCTGTGCGATGGGGCTTAAGAACATAGCGATGAAGAAGAAAAGTCCGCAGAAAACAGAGGTGAGCCCTGTTCTTCCGCCTGCCGCTACACCTGCGTTGACCTCGCTGAAGGTGGTAACGGTGGAGGTTCCGCAGATAGCGCCCGCGGTGGTTGCGATAGCATCGGAGAGCATTCCCTTGTTCATATTGAGGGGCTCGCCGTGCTCGTCAAGGAGATCTGCGCGCTCGCAAGCGGCATAGAGTGTGCCGAGCGTGTCGAACATATCCACCATACAGAAGGCAAGGGCGGTGGTTGCTATCGTCAGGACAAGATTTGCAGCTCCGTGCTTTTCAATGAAGGGAGAGAAGTCGAAGCCCTCTGTGAATACCTTTCCGAAGGACTGCGTGCCAAACTCCTTGAACGCCTCCACGGGGCTTATGAGATTAAGGTTGAGGTTAGCGTAGAAATCCGGTACGGTGAGGCCTAAGAGATAGTAAAGACCCATACCGCCGAGAATTCCGATAAGCACCGCGCCGCGCACCTTTTTGTACGACATAATGGCGATGGCGAGGAGGGTGCAGAGGGTGACCACAAGGGGCATGATGTCTCCCCAATGCTGATTCAGAAGGTTGAAGGATCCGAGATCAACGCAGGTGTCCTTATTGGGAACGACGATGCCCGCGTTTTGCAGACCGAGAAAGGCGATAAAGAGACCGATTCCCGAGGGGATCGCCGACAGCACCGCAGGGGGCAGGGCATCGAAGATCTTTTTACGGAGACCTGTCACGGTGAGCATAATGAAGACCAAGCCCTCAAGAAGGATCAATACGAGAGCGTTGGCATACGACATACCGAATCCGATGCAGACGGTGTAGACGAAGAATGCGTTCAGTCCCATACCGCTTGCCTGTGCCAACGGCAGGTTGGAGAGCAGACCCGCGAGAACCGTGCCAAGCACAGCCGAGATCGCCGTTGCGATATAGATCGCGCCGTAGGAAACGCCCAAGGGATTTGAGCCGTCGCCAAAGGGATCGGCAAACATATTGGCGTTGACCATCAGTATGTAGACCATAGCGAAGAAGGTGGTCATTCCCGCGATAAATTCGGTTCTGACCGAGGTCTTGCGCTCTTTCAGCTTAAAAAAACGTTCCATTTGCTAAAGCTCCTTTTCGTGGGGAATCATCCTCATTAAAAATATGAGAAGTGGCTTGAATTTGCAGGCTTCAAGCCACTGAAACGGGTAACTGTTTCGGATAACTCGACCGAAACTTGTCGGTTTTTGTTTGATTTATTATAGCACAACAAGGACGCAATTGCAAGACTTTTTCGATAAAATCTGTTGAAACCGTCGGTTATTTTTTCTTTTTTCGCTTCAAAACCGTGATTGTGGTGGCAACGATTGCCCATATCCATAGCAAATAATCCAAAATAAAGCTCTTTGTCAGATTCGTCCACCCTCCTTTGTAATTTTCGGGATTGAAGATCAAAAAGGGACTTCTTCCCATAAAAATACAAACAACGAGAATTGACAGCGCAAAAAAGCTCCACATCGCAACAAACCATAGCCTTTTTCGCACAGTGAGACATAGGACGCCGCCTAAGATCAAATACGTAGACAGCAGGAGCAACAGCTCTGACAGAAGCAGTACGCCAATAATCAGAGCCTGTAATCCTGCGCCGAGCAGGATCAATCCGATGATCTGCCGCATACTCATGCCGGGCTTTTGCAATGGCTCGCGCGGGGCGGGGGATTCCGAAGGCTTTCCCGTGGCGATGTATTCCACGGATACGTCAAACAGCTCCGCCAAGGCGATTAGATTGTAGGTGTCGGGGGCGCTGGCGTCGGTCTCCCATTTTGAGACCGCCTGCCTGCTGACGTTCAGCTGCTCCGCTATGTATTCCTGCGAATACCCGTTATCTTTTCTTAATTTACCGATTCTTTGTCCGATGGACATTTTGATCACCTCCACGATGATTATAACTCGTTTTGCGGTTGCAATCCACCAACTACCGCGCAACCTTTGGTTGCGGAGGGGTTATTTGACCGTTATTTTTATATCTCCCGTGTTGGTAGTGATCTCG
The DNA here is from genome assembly GCA_017462125.1 of Clostridia bacterium. The sequence continues at coordinate 18,272 of JAFTRQ010000146.1, forward strand.
CATCTGCCTCCCTCGACGGAGACGGGCACGCTGACGCGGCCGGTGTCGGTTTTCGTAATAAAGATCTTATCGGTAAGCAGGCTGCCTTCAACGTCTCCCGTGTCGGTTTCAATGAAGAGCTCTGCGGCATCCGATGCATCGAGCTTCACGTCTCCCGTGCTTCTATTGATAGAAAGCTTTTCGGCAACGGTTACGTTGTGCAGGGAAATATCGCCTGTGCTGCCGCCGGACGTCAGACTTTTGCAGCTTACGTCTTTCAGATTGGCATTGCCCGTAGTCACGCGAACCGAAAGGTCGTTGTCACAGATCACGCTTGAAACGGTGATATCACCTGTTGAAGTGGAAAGGCTGAGAGAGCCTGCGGACATATACCACGCGTAAATATCGCCTGTGCTTGCCGATATTCTGACAGCTCCCGTGGCGGAGGTGGCACACTTGACGTCTCCGGTGCTGACGGTAATATCAATGCTTTCGAATTGAAAATTGTTAGGGATCTCAACGTCACCGGTGCTCTCGTTGATTTGAAGCGAGGCATATTCAGCCTCCGGTAAATACACCGTGATTTTGGGCGCACCGAAATTGACGCCTATATGCTCATACCATTTTCTCGTGTCCATCGCTTTTATGATCAGCGTACCGTCTTCAACGGTAACCGAATGCCCAGCGTTTTTCAGCTCGTGACAAACAATAGAGCAATCCCCGCTGCCAGAGGGAACGAACACAACGTCGGCGGTGTCGGTATGAATCGAGATCGCTTCGAACGCTTCGTTTATTTCGTGCCTGTTGGTTTCGTAAGTGCTTGTTGAAAGCTTTGAAAAATCCCAATTCAGCACGGACATCACACCTGTAAAGAGGACTCCGCCGATCAATATCAGGGAAGCTGCTATGATCAGCCATGCTTTCGTTGCTTTATTCATTGCACGTTCTCCTTTCCTGCAAAGCATCTTTTAATACCCAAAGCAATTTTGGGGGTAAGCCGACAAATACCCTTGGTTGCCGCCCGACATCCGAAGAAAGAGAAGATAGAGAGTCCTGCGCAGACAATACCCGCGCTGACCAAAATGATTCCCGTTGCACCGTTGGCGTATATGGTCAAAATAACTCCGCCTGCTATGAAACCGAAGGCGCAAGCGGCAAGAGAAGCAAAGACCGACCACAGAGAAACGATCACAGACCACAGTACAACGTAAAGTGACAGTATCACAGCAAAGGCGGCAATTGCCAACGAAAGCCAAATGGGAGAGCCAAGGGCTAAAAGCACGATTTCCCACGCCTTGAGGCGGCTTTTGGGTTTTATTCTTTCCTTTGCGATTTTTGACAAGGGAATATCGGCAATGATCTGAGATGCGACCTCTTCAACCGAGCCGATCGCACGAACAGCTTCCTCCTCCGTGCAGCCGTCCTCTGTTCTGTCGTCGATCATTTCAATATAAAAATCGATGCGGTCCTTCACTTCTTGCTCCGGCAAGCCCGATAGCTTTGCCTGCAACGCCGCAATAAATTCCTGCTTATTCATTACTTCAATCCTCCTTGATTACAAATTGATAGATCGACATAACCTCACTCCACTCCGCCTTAAAATCCTCAATGCGGCCAAGGCCTGCTTTTGTGATGTGATAGTATTTACGAAGTCTTCCTCCGTGCTCCACGGAGTACACCGTCAGCATATTGGCGGCTTCGAGTCGCTTTAAGATGGTGTATAGCGTGGATTCCGACATTTCGATATACGGCTTCATATCTTTTATGATCTTGTAGCCGTAAGAGTCCTCGTTTTTTATCGCGGCGAGAACACAAACGTCCAAAAGCCCGCGCTTTAATTGAATATCCATAACAATCTCCATTCCGCCGCCCGCGGGAACCCAAAAGCTCAATTCATTCGCTTCGGGGAACTCGCGGCGGCACAAATATTAATCGATGAGTTTTGCCGACAAGGCAAAATTCGCGCGTAAATTACGTCACAGGCGAGCAGGGAAGCTCGCTACACCGCCCGGCGGTAGAATTCATTATCGGTTGGAAGTAGCTTTTGTGTTATACTCCTTCTTACGCAATACATCATATCACGAAGTATCAGGATTGTCAAGAGGGTATTTTAAATTTTACACAAAAAACATGAAAAAGGGCGCCGCGTGATGCGACACCCTTTTAGGTTAATCTGTTATTACGCTGACACTAACCACACAGACGTTGTTTCCGTCGATTGTTCCTTTGAGATACGTGCCGTGTATTTTGTCGCCAACCTTCAAACCCGAACCGTCACAACGATCGGCATCGAAAACAATTGTGTCAGGCAGCTTAGGCGCAAGAAATGAGTCGGCGTCATCATCCTTTGTGACTTCGGCAGTTATTACGTTGCCCTCAACAGATACAATAACGGCATCGAAGCCTCCCTCTCCGCCCCATATTTGATAAGCTAATCGCCAAGCAAAATAAAGTGCCACGACTAAAAGCAAAATACACACTATAACTGTAAGGCTGATTATCACTTTCTTTTTCATATAGTTTATCAGAGGGCGAAAATCGCTTAAAAATTAAATTGGTGATGTGTGAATGCCTGAAGCAATGCAAACTAATAGGTGTTAAACCTGCTTCTTTTGTACCTTTTTCCAATGCATTTCGTAAAGAATGGATTGACACTGGAAACAGTGGTGCTGTAGGTTTGGAACGCTCTTGACAAAATAAAAAAGACAGCTTACGCCGTCTTGAAATGTTCGCCAATTAGTGTAATTGATGGTTATTGTACATAAGAGTATATCACATTTTTATGAACAAATCAAGGCTTTTCGGCAATTTCGTGCGGTTAAACATATAAAACAGATCATTGATTACTTTTATAAGTGTCTTTTCTTCTTGTTTTCGTACATCAATTACACTATTTGATGTACGATCTATGCCGTGTAAAATTCATCAATTACGTGGCAGACATCAAATAAGAGAAAGGACATTTTATGAAAAAACTACTTGCTTTACTTTTGGCACTTTTGATGGTCGCATCTATGTTTGTTGGGTGCGATACCACAAACGATGAAACGCCATCAACAAACGATTCGCAACAAACGCCGTCGGGCTCTAATGGCTCTGTCGATGATCCCGACGATACTACTGGTGGCGACAGCACTACTGGTGGTAACGATATTAATGACGGTGATGAAACTGTCGGCGGTGGCGAAACTACTGATGATGCCAGCGATGGTGACGATGATACGGGTGGTGATGACACTGTTGGCGACGACGATACAACAGCTCCCCCGTCTGAAGGACTTAAATTTGTGCTAAACGATGACGGTGAAACCTGCACCCTCGTTAGCATTGGTACTTGCACTGATACTGAAATTGTAATTCCGAGTACCTCTCCAGATGGATACAAAGTTACTGTTATTGGCTCTGCGGCACTTCTACGCCAACCAATAACAAGTGTTACAATTCCTAACAGTATAATTTTAATCGAGAAAAAAGCATTTGAAGGTTGTACTTCTCTTGTAAATGTTAAAATTCCCTCAAGTGTAATAGAGCTCGGTCAAGATGCTTTTTTCGGGTGTTCTTCCCTGCAAAGTGTATCAATATCTGCAAGTAAAATTGGAAGTTCGGCATTTAGATCATGTTCCTCTCTGACAAGCGTAAAGTTTTCCAGTGAAGTGAAAGAGATTGGTAATCAAGCTTTTGAATCTTGTAAAGGATTAACCGAAATAATCATACCTAACGGAGTGCAAGTAATAGGCAGTAGAGCATTTGCATTGTGTGAGGAGTTATCCGAAATCATTCTGCCCGATAGTATAACGAAAATAAGAGAAGATGCTTTTCTTAGGACAAAATATACTACTGACATTTCCACGTATTGGACTGACGATGTTCTTTATATTGGGAACCATCTCATCAAGGCAAAAACACGGGTTCTCGACTATACAGTGCGTCCCGGCACAAAAATTATTGCGGATAAGGCTTTTGAAAGCGTTGGTTTACAAAGTATTTCTATCCCTGGTAGTGTAACAACTATTGGAGAGTGTGCATTTCTTCAGTGTTCAAATTTAACCACTGTTACATTATCCGAAGGAGTATCTCAAATCGGCATGAGTGCTTTCTATGGTTGCACAAATCTTACAACAATACATATTCCCAATAGCGTGACAGTGATTGAGGGTAATGCTTTTTATCATT
>JAFTRQ010000147.1 GCA_017462125.1 Clostridia bacterium
AGAGTCCCAATGAAAAATATACCTTCCGCACATGGCTTCTCCGTCTCGGAATGATCGGTGACGAATTCAAAACCGCCCGATCCTTTTTACTTGAAAAGCTGGACGGCAATATTGCATGGCGCGATCCCGCCCAAGCTGTTGCTCAAAAGGAACGCTTGGCGGCAAGACGGATGGAAGAAGCCTTGCGGAATTTTGAGCCGACAGAGGATGCTCCCGAAGATGTTCAGGAGGAAGCCTCCGAACAGGAAGAAACCTCTACGTTTGCAATGTCTATGTGAAAGGAGATGATTGTATATGAGCAAACGATTATACGTTGCCTACGGGAGCAACCTCAATGTCTCGCAAATGGCATACCGCTGTCCGACTGCCAAGCTGTACGGCACGGGAGTCATAGAAGATTATGCGTTGCAGTTTAAGGGCTCTCCCGAAAGTGCCTTTGCCACTATCGCACCAAAGAACGGATCGTCCGTTCCCGTTGCGGTGTGGGAGATTCAGCCGGGCGATGAAAAAAGTCTCGACCGATACGAAGGATATCCGTCCCACTATTTCAAAAAGAATGTTGCCGTGCAGCTTGATAACGGTCAAGAGGTCAATGCGATGGTCTACATCATGAATCTGAAAATGAATTTCGGAATGCCGTCCACGCATTATTATCGAACTGTGCATCAGGGATATATGGACTGCGGGCTTGACACCGATGTGCTTGCCGAGGCACTCAAGGACAGCACGCAAAAATTTTATACCTCTGCTGTGCGTTTCCCGTCCTATCAGATCAGGATGAACTTTCCGAGCAACACCTCACACGACGAATACGAAAGTGAGGAAGAAGATTACGGCGAGGACTACGATGAGGAAGAAGAAATGTGTTGCGATGACGAGGAAGAAGAACTCGATGAGTCTGATCCCTTCTACTCCTCGGACGGAATGCAATGGAGGGGGATGTGAATATGAAACGCATCAAAGAACTGCGAAAACTTCTCGGTGAAAAATATTCCTTCAGCCGTCCGCTATCCGACCGTGATGTTTTTCGATTGCAAAAGCAACCTCCGAAAAACTTTGCCGACACAACAGTCGCCTCACTCGCCGCAGGCTGTGTGAAAATTGAAGCCGTGCTTTTTCATGACGGAAAGAGATTGCTTCTCGGCTATGATATTTTTGTCAAGGACGATCCCGACTCCACAGAGTGGATACGTTACGATACGCCAAACGACAGAGTCAGGCTCAAGGAATCGGAAATGCTCTCGGTACTTGACCGAATCGTGACGGCAAACGGTCTCTCATATACCGAGTGCTGCTTCGAGCGTCTCGACGGCAAGATCGTCATGCCACGGGAGAAACCAAAGGAATGACCACCCGTGAGCCACCGTGTCGCCCCGTGTGGCGATTTGAAGGACGAGGTCGGGTAAACACCCAAGAGAGGCACAACGAGCGAAAATGAGGCGATTTGCGGAAGGTACGGAGAGAGCGAAAATCGGGCAGTTTTACGCTGTCCGATTGGATTGCAGGAATAAGCGCAGGGGTTGCAAAGCCACCTCTGCGCATCTCACAGCAGACGGCAACGCCGACTGCACAAGGACTTTTTACGCCTCACAGCCAAGGGGTTGCAAATCGCCTGTTTTTACGGTCAAGGAGTCACGAAATACGAAAGCGTAAGCGTGGCGTGGCATTATGCGGGGGTTGTACCCGTAAATACGACAGAAAGGAGCAAAACATGGCCGATCCAAAGGATAAAAACAAATTCGCCCTATGGACATATCCCGAAACCATGAAAAGAGTGGAAACGCTCTACCGTGATGACGGATGCAAGAGCAAGTCGGAGTTCATAGAAAAGGCGATCAATTTTTATTGCGGATACCTGACCGCCGAGAACTACCGTGAATATTTTCCGTCTGTCATTCTCTCTACCGTCAAGGGTACGCTCGACAGCTTTGAAAATCGCATGGCGGGATTGCTGTTCAAAATGGCGGTGGAGCTTTCGATGATGCTCCATGTCACGGCAGCGAACAGCGAGATCGACGAGGAAAGCCTCACGCAACTGCAAGGGCTCTGCGTCAGCGAGGTCA
>JAFTRQ010000016.1 GCA_017462125.1 Clostridia bacterium
CCTTGTGAGATGCACGGTGTTAAGGGCGGTATGCAGAACTGCCAGCTCGAAATGAGAAAGGCAGTTGAGGCAGGCTACTGGCAGACATTCAGATACAATCCTACTCTCGAGTCTAACAAGCTGACAATCGACTCTAAGGAGCCTACCGGTAACTACGTAGACTTCATTAAGAGCGAGACTCGTTATGCTCGTCTCGCACAGTCCAACCCCGAAAGAGCTGCTGCTCTCTTCGCTAAGGCTGAGGCTAGTGCTAAGGCTAAGTACGACAGACTCCAGAAGATGGGTAAGCTGTACGAATAATTTTTGATAGAACTTCGGGGAGAACCTTTTTGAAAAAAGGGTTCTCCCCGAACCCCTCTCCAAAAACTTTTCGAAAAAATTGGTTTAATTTAAATCAAAGTCCTTCCGTCTACGGGAGGGCTTTTTTGTTTTTTGCATTGACAAAATTTTCATTTGTAGTATAATTATTATATAGATAATTTCGCGGAGGTTTGCGTGAAAGTTACTTCCCACTGATAGGAATTTTAACTGTTTCACGCACGGATTTTGCCTTTTGGCAAAATTCATCGATTATTATTTGTGCCGTCAAGGCGGCGGAATGGAGATTATTATGCGCGAGAGAGCTTACAAATTAATGAAGGAATGGTGCGACAGCCTTCTTTCATATCAGGTCAGAACTAAAACGCCCTACACCGACGGCGGGCTTCTCTGCCCCGCCTGCCACGTGATCCACGGGCGAATTGCCGATCTTTGCTTTCCCTTCACGGTGATCTGGTCGCGGACGGGCCAGGAAAGCTATCTTGAAGAGGCAGACAGGCTGATAGATTGGTCGGAGTACAATCTGCAGACCCACGACGGTCTCTGGTACAACGATATAACCAACCGTTGGTACGCAACCAGCGCGTTTTCGGCGATGTCTATGGGTGAAGCCATTTATCACTTTGGCGACAAACTGCCCTTGCGGTATAAGGAAAAGTGGATGAGTATTTTTGTCAGAATGTGCGACATTTTTCTGACCCTCGACACCCGCGAGAGCTTCAAGCCCGTGACAAATTACTATTGCGGCATCTCCGCTCTTCTTGCTATGGCTTGGAGGCTGACAGGCGACGAAAAGTATTATGAAAAGTCAAAATATTGGGTGGGGGTTGCTCTGTCGCGTTTTGACAGCGACGGCCTGCTTTACGGCGAGGGATACCCCATGGACTCTGCCGACGGCACGCACGCTATTGATATGGGCTACGACCTTGAGGAATCTCTGCCGCTATTGCTTCGTTATGCCGACCTGACGGGCGACTACCGTGAGCTTTTCCGCGAAAGATTTATGAAGCATCTCGTATTTCTTCTGCCCGACGGAGCTATCGATGACAGCTTCGGTGTCCGTCACAACAAGTGGACCTATTGGGGCAGCCGCACCAGCGACGGAATCATTGAGGGCTTGGCGCTTCTGCTTGACGATGCAATCTGCGCCAATGCTTGCGAAAAAGTGTTGACCCTTTACGAAAAATGCACCCGCGACGGGCTTTTATCCATGCCGATGGCGCACGTCACGGGCGAGCCCACCTGCCTGCATCACACCTTCACTCACACAAAGGCTTTGGCGGCGCTTGTGTGCGCCGAAAAGGTTCCCGAGGTGCAGAACGTCAAGCTTCCCTGCGAGGAAAAATTTGGCGTAAAAACCTATCAGCTTGGAAATTTGATCTTGGTCTCTCACGGTTGTTTTCGCGCGACCTTTTCCACGATACACAACGATTGTCAGCCGTCCCACACGGCAAATGCGGGGGGATCGATGAATCTGCTGTATCACGACAAACACGGTGTTATTTGCGCGGCAACCTCGGCGGAATACAGCCCCACCGAGCCCCTCAATCAGCAATATCTGCGCAAAGCAGACAATCCACCCTCTATGACGGCGCAATTTGTGTTTGGAAAGACACAAGCTTGCCGCGACAGGAGCGCAAAGCTGTCTTACGACGGTACGAAGATCACCGCAACCGCCGAAAAGTGGCAGGCTTGCTACTCTTTTGAGGGCGATGAGCTGAAGATTACACTTAATTGTGCCGACGGCGTTTACAATCTTCCTATCGTTTGCGACAGAGAGCAAAAGGTGACCATGTCCGAGGACAAAACTGCGGTACAGATCAAAAACGGCGCGACGGTTATTTCAAGCGTGCCGATGACTGTTGACCCCGAAAGGCGCGTCTTCCACCAGGTCGGCGGTCTGGCTTATCTGCCTGTCGAAATACCCGTCAGCGGTTGCGTGACGGTAATTATAAAATAACAGCAAGAACCCGCTTCTCGCCTGATGGCAGAAGCGGGTTCTTGAATAAACACATATGAAGCATCATTTTCCAAACATATCATCCAACGAAACGTTCAAAATTTCAGACAGCTGAGGCAGCAAAAAGATGTCGGGATAGCAGATCTCTCTTTCCCATTTGGACACGGCGAAGGCGCTGACGCCGAGGAGCGCGCCAAATTCACCTTGGCTCAGCTTGTGCTCCTTGCGGTAGCTTATGATACACTCGGCTATACGAATCTTACTCATCACTTCACCTTTTTGTAAATTTCATGGTCGCGGGTCATCATTCCAAAGGCGATCATTTCACGGCGGATGGTACAAAAATCCTCGTGATAGCGCAAAATGATCTCGTTGACCTCTTTTTCATGGTATTCGCGGTCAAGATCAAACTGCTTCAGTATCTCGGCGAGGACAATCTCCCGTTTTTTTCGCTGGGTGGGTATTTGCACAAGTCTGCCATATTTGAAAAAGTTGGAAATGACCTCTTTTTTGTATTTTTCCTCGGCGTCAACGATCTGCTCGTCCTTTTTTACAAGCTCGTAAAGGGGCTTGTCGAAGATCTCGCGATTGAGCGAATAGATAATATAAAATTGCGAGCGGGAGCAATTGACCACCCCTGCGGATTCCATTTTTTTGAGGTGATAGCAGATAGTGGCGGGGGTCAGAGACAGCTCACAGGCGATCTTTTCCACGTAGGAATCCTCTTTCAAAAGGATGTTGAGGATTTCAAGGCGGGTTTCGTCGGCAAGAAGCTTTAAAAGCTCAAGCTTTTCTTTCACTCGATCACTTCCCCTCTTCTCTGCCAAGCCTCGTCAAGGCATTCTTTCGCAAATTTCAAGCCGCCGATGCGCTCTTCAAGCTCGACTTTTTCCCAATCGGAGGCACCTTGGAGCTTGGATTCAAGCTTCGCGATTTCAGAATCAGCAAAAGCAATGGTACCATAGTACAAAGCGTAATCCTGCTTTTCGCTATCCGGTGCATTGTCATAAAGCGCTACATATTCGGGTATTGCAACAAAAATATCGTTCAATTGTGGGATAAGATAATGCGTTCCAACGTTTCTTCCGGCTACTCGGTGGCTATGAAAAAAACGACACCACACGTTCGTTGCACCGGCATAACGGTATTTTGCGCACTTGTATTCAATAATTTGAGTTTTCTTCGCAACAGGATCCTTGTCCAGCGCCTCACAAAAGCTCTCCAATTTTTTCGTTTCGGTATTTATCAATTCTATCGCTATTTGAAAAAAACGAGAATTTTCCATTTTCATTCCCCCTCATCCGCAAACGCAAAGACAAACAAGCCGTTCTGTGCTCTGAAATCTCGCCACATAGTCAAAATTTCATCCAAAACCTCTTTTTTGAGTCTTGCCTTGAATATTATTTGCGGATCTCCATCTTTTTCTGCTTCTGCAAGTTCGCTATTATAGGTATTATAAAAATTCGCTCTCATAAACAATTCGGAATAGAGCGCGATCTCCATAATTCCCTTTTCTTCGTCGGATAAGCCATCATAATAGGCGGAAAGGTCGGGAAACCTCTTTATCAAATTTGGGAACCTCTTACTCATTAACTCGATCGCCTTATCGACACCCGATATCAATCCCGCGGCGGTTGCTACGTTATAAATGCCCGCCTTCAGTTGCAAAGCGCCTCTCTCCGTGGGGTGTTCTTTTCCCAAAGCCTCGATCTCTGCCTTGCAAGCATTATGCTTTTCTTTTGTTATCGTCCATAAACCGTTGAATATTTCTTGCTGGTTCATATACAATACCTGCCTTTCTGTTATTGCCGGCTACACTGCTATTATACACATCTAATCACTTTCTGTCAAGAGTGTTTCGATAGATTTCTAATCACTTAAACCAATGGTTTAAAAAAATCCGCCGAGCGGGCGGATTTTTCATATGCTAAGCTTGGCTTCATTTCAACCCCTTTTTCCTATACTCCGCGGGGGAGATGCCGTATTCGGCGAAGAACTCGCGGTCAAAGGCGCGGAGGGAGCGAAATCCGCTTTCCTCGCCGATCTGCGAGATCGTTTTATCGGACGTTGACAGCAGACGTCGGCTCTCGCCCAAGCGAAGCAGATTGACGTATTTTCTGAAGGCTATTCCCACCCGTCGCTTAAAAAACTTTGAAAGATAGGCATAATCGTAGCCGATTTCAGTCGCCGCGTCGCGAAGAACGCAGGGGGTCTTGTAGTTTTTATCCGCGTAGGTCAAAAGCTTCAAAAGGCAGTCGCCGTCAAGCTCTTTGTTGCCAGAAACATACTCTGCATACAGGTCAAATTCGCCGCAGATATAATAGGCGAGAGCTTTTTTGTGATAGATGCTATCGGTGGGTGCGTTGCCATGAATAATGCACTTGAATTTGTTGTTTAAGGGTAGCTTGCCGCCGTTTTTTCTGTCAAACTCCGAGACTAAATTTGTCGCAAATATACACCGCGTAAGTCTTCCCTTTTCTTTGGGTGCAAAGGAATGTGTTTGGAAGGGAAAGATAAGCACAGCGTCGCCATCGGACAAAATATATTTCTTTCCGTCAATTATCACCTCCGTGACACCCTCGATCTGTCCTATAAACTCAAATGAACGGTGGATGTGTAGAGGAAAGGCGAGATATTCAAATTCATCAAGTGAAAAATTATCGTCAAAGACGGAATATTTGCTTTCAAAAATCATATGAACCTCAAAAGACTAATTTTGTCTTATATTATACTGCTTCCCGCCTTGCTTGTCAAGGGTGTTTTTGATAAAATTACATTGAGGGCTGAAATCAAATCACGCCGACCGAAAGGAGCAAAAATATGAGGATAATACCGAAGCAGGGCGTTTGCGACCCACACGTTCACATTTTTGAAGGAAAAGCATACATGTACACAAGCCACGACCGCGCGCCGGGGCTTCCCATCTACCGAATGGACGACTGGCAGATATTCTCCAGCGACGATCTATTGAATTGGAAGCTTGAAGCAATAGTTCGCCCCGAGGACACCTTCCTCGGCAAGTGCGAAGAATGCTATGCCACAGATGCCGCCGAGAGAAACGGCAGATATTATTTTTATTTCTCACATCAGCAATACTGCACCGGCGTTATGGTCAGCGAAAGCGGCCCCGCAGGCCCATTCAAGGACGCTCTCGGCAAGCCTCTTCTTCCCAAGGGAATGGTGCCGACCTTCTGCTACGACCCCTGCGTTTTTATTGATGACGACGAGAAAAAGACGCCTTATATCATTTTCGGCATCACAACCTTTGGCAGAAAATATTATATTGCGCGTCTGAATGAGGATATGATCTCTCTTGCAGAGGAACCCAAGCCCGTGGAGCTGATAAACGGTTGGGAACGCGACGCGGCGCAGATAACCAAGCGAGGCGGAGTTTACTACCTCAACACCCACAGAGGTCTTTACGCAACGTCGGACAGCATTTACGGCCCCTACACCTTCCGCGGAAAATTCTGCGGTGACGCATACGTTGATCACGGCACCTTCTTCACCTATCACAACCAGACCTATCTTACCTACGGTATTCCCGAAAACTATCACGAGGACGAAAAAGAGGACGTTTTCTACCGCACCACCAAGATGATCTACGCTCATTACAAGGACAACGGCGATATCGTCACCGATCCGTTTATCGAGGACGTGGGTGTGGGTCAATATGACGCCAATTGGGATTCCATCAAGGGCGAGTGGTTCTTTGCCGCATCCGACGGCGCTTTCAAGAAGGAAAACGACGACGGCTTTGAGATACGCGGTCTCTGTAACAACTCCTATCTCTATTTCCAGAACGTCAACAATATGCGACAGAACGCGCAGATCTTTATTCGCGCGTCAAACGGCAACAAGAATCCCTGCACTATCGAAATTCGCGAAGACAGCCCCTTTGGAAAAATGCTTGGCTACTGCAAGATAAACAGCACCACAGTACCTACAAGCTTCAGGGAAATCCCCTGCCGTCTTGAAAACACCCACGGCACCCACAACCTCTGCTTCGTCTTTAAGGGCGAGGACGAAGAGGTCTGCCGTTTTGAAGACTTCAGATTTGAGCATATTAAATCATAAAATTTGCGGGGAGGACCTTTTTGAAAAAAAGGTCCTCCCCGCACCCCTCTCCAAAAACTTTTTAGAAATTGGATTTGTTTGGTTGTGAAGCTATCTGCTCTACGGCTTTCTTTTTGTTATCAAACCTTATTATTTTATTCCCTTTTTCCTATATTCCGCAGGGGAGATATCGAACTGCTTTTTGAAATTTCGGTTAAACGTACGGAGCGAGGAATAGCCGCTGTCGAGGGCGCATTGGAGAATGGATTTATCGGTATTATCGAGGAGGTAGCAGGCTTTATTCAGTCTGTAAATATTGAGGTATGCCACGTAGGAAATGCCCGCCGTCTTCTTGAAGCTGCGGGAGAGGTAGGCATAGTCGTAGCCGATCTGCGACGAAAGCTCCTCAAGGGTACACTCACCCGCGAAATTCTGCTCAACAAAGGCAAAAATCTTGGAAAGGAGACCTTTTTGTCCCGTCTTTTTCGGAACATAGGCAGCATTATTGTCAAAGGCGGCGCAAAGCGAATACAAAACTCCCTTTTTTGAGATGGTTTTAGCGTCCTCTGAAGTCTTATCGAGGGTCTCTACAAGATATGTGTCGGGAACAAAGAAATTGCTTTCGGGCAGGCTTTTTTCGGTTTTGGAGGCATATGCTCGCACCAAATCGGGCGAGAAGATACAGAGCAGATGTCGGCTTTTTTCCGACTCTAACGAGTGGAGCTGGTTGGGAAAGATCAAAAGCGCTTCCCCCTTATGCAAAAAATTATCGTTTCCGTCCACGGTGACCTTCATTTCACCGTCAAGGACGACCACAAGCTCAAAGCAAAGGTGCATATGAGGCGGAAAGGAAAAATCCTCGCCGTATTCCTTGACGAAATAATCGCTTGAACCGATGTGTTTGAATTCGTAGAACATAAGAACCCCCAAAATGAACAAAAAGACAAATTCTGTCTATTAATTATACGCTTATTTGCGAGAATTGTCAAGATGTGTGCGGTATAATAAAAGTAAAAGATGACGCTTTTATTAATTTATATAATCAGAATTTATATTGCGTTGGAGGATTTTATGAAATATTTTATCGGCGCAGATTTGGGAACCTCTTCGTTGAAGCTGTTGCTTGTTGACGAAAAGGGCAACATTTTAAACAAGGCTTCAAAGGAATACGAGGTCAGCTACCCTGCTCCCGGGTGGAGCGAACAGAATCCCGAGGATTGGTGGAACGCCTTTCTTTCGGGTATGGACGAGCTGCTTGACGGCTTCGACCGTTCTCGGGTCTCAGGCATAGGTGTGGGAGGTCAGATGCACGGCTTGGTCGCGCTTGACAAGGATGACAATATCATTCGCCCTTGCATCCTTTGGAACGACGGAAGAACGGCGAAGGAAACCGCTTGGCTCAACGAGGCTGTGGGAGAAGAATTTCTTGCCGAAAATACGGCAAATATTGCTTTCGCCGGCTTCACCGCGCCAAAGATCCTTTGGATGAGAGAGCATGAGCCCGAGAATTTTGCAAAAATCAGCAAAATTATGCTCCCGAAGGATTATCTGAACTATCTTCTCACGGGCAAGCACTGTTGCGATTATTCCGACGCTTCGGGTATGCTTCTGCTTGACGTTGGCGAGAAAAAGTGGTCGAAAAGGATGCTCGAGCTTTGCGGGATCACGGAAGAACAGATGCCCGCACTTTACGAAAGCTTTGATATCGTCGGCAACCTGCTTCCCGAGGTTGCGAAAGCGCTTGGTCTCGGTGCAATTCCCGTGGTTGCCGGAGCGGGCGACAATGCCGCGGCGGCTGTGGGCACGGGCACGCTTTTTGCAGGTAAGTGTAACATTTCCCTTGGCACATCGGGAACCGTCTTTATTCCCTACGACAGCTTTGTTCAAACCGAGAATAACAGCATACACAACTTCTGCCACGCAAACGGCAAATTCCATCTGATGGGGTGCATTTTGTCGGCGGCAAGCTGCAACAAGTGGTTTTACGAGGACATTCTCGGAACCGATGATTATGCAGGCGAGCAATCTGCGATTTCGGACGGCGATCTTGGCGCAAATCACGTCTATTTTCTGCCCTATCTTATGGGCGAGCGCAGCCCGATCAACGATACCAATGCCCGCGGCACCTTTATCGGAATGAGAGCCGACACCGAGCGAAAGAATCTGACGCAAGCGATACTCGAGGGTGTAGCCTTTGCCATCAAGGAGAACATTGAGATTGCCAAAGGCATGGGCGTGAAGATCGAGAGAAGCACGGTCTGCGGCGGCGGCGCAAGGTCTCACCTTTGGCTGAAGATCCTCGCAAACGTGCTGAATATGCCTCTTGAGATTCCCAAGACCGAGGAGGGTCCCGCCTTTGGAGGTGCGATGCTCTGCATGGTGGCGACGGGCGAATACGAAAGCGTTGAGGCATGCGCAGATTCCCTTCTTTCGGTGAAGGATACGGTCTATCCCGATGCGGACGTTGCGGCGAGGTACGCGGAGCAATATGAGAAATTTGAGAAAATATATCCCGCGCTGAAGGGTGTTTTTGAGGAAATATAAATCCATTAAGTTCAAACAAATCCGTAAAGAATAAACAAATTCTACACAGGCGGGACGTCGAGGCAGGCGAAGCCGTAGAGAGACGTCTCGTATCACATAATATATATCAAAATACATAATAATATAGGAGACATAAAAATGAAAGAATTTTTCCCCGAAATCAGCAAAATTAAATACGAAGGCAAGAACAGCAAAAATATGCTTTCCTTTAAGTATTACGACCCCGACAGAGTGATCCTTGGCAAGACGATGAAGGAGCATCTTCCCTTCGCTATGGCTTGGTGGCACAATCTGTGCGCGGCGGGAACCGATATGTTCGGTCGCGACACCGCGGACAAGAGCTTTGGTGAAGAAAAGGGCACGATGGCACACGCACACGCCAAGGTTGACGCAGGCTTTGAGTTTATGCAGAAGCTTGGCATCGAGTATTTCTGCTTCCACGACGTTGACATCGTTCCCGAGGCTGACGACATCAAGGAAACCAACCGCCGTCTTGACGAGATCACCGATCACATTCTTGAAAAAATGAAGGAGACCGGCATCAAGTGTCTCTGGGGTACGGCGAATATGTTCAGCAATCCCCGATTCATGAACGGCGCGGGCAGCACTAACTCGGCAGACGTTTACTGCTTTGCGGCGGCGCAAATCAAAAAGGCTCTTGAACTGACCGTGAAGCTTGGCGGTAAGGGCTACGTATTCTGGGGCGGTCGCGAGGGATATGAAACCTTGCTGAACACCGACGTAAAGTTTGAGCAGGAAAACATTGCTCGCCTTATGCACATGGCTGTTGATTACGGTCGCTCCATCGGCTTTAAGGGTGACTTTTACATCGAGCCCAAGCCCAAGGAGCCTATGAAGCATCAGTACGATTTTGACGCGGCGACCGCAATCGGATTCCTTCGTCAGTACGGTCTTGACAAGGATTTCAAGATGAACATTGAGGCAAACCACGCAACGCTTGCGGGTCACACCTTCCAGCATGATCTCCGCATTTCGGCGATCAACGGAATGTTGGGCTCCATCGACGCAAACCAGGGCGACTATCTTCTCGGTTGGGACACTGACGAGTTCCCCTACAACGTTTACGAGACCACGATGTGCATGTACGAGGTCATCAAGGCGGGCGGATTGACCGGCGGCTTCAACTTTGACGCGAAGAACCGCCGTCCCAGCTACACCGCGGAGGATATGTTCCACGCCTTCATTCTCGGAATGGATGCATACGCTTTGGGTCTTATCAATGCGGCAGAGATCATCGAGGACGGCAGACTTGACGGATTCATAAGCGACCGTTACGCAACCTTCCGCTCTACCGAAATCGGAAAATCGATCCTTGACGGCACCGCAACGTTGGAAAGCCTGGCCGCACACGCCGAGAACATGGGCGCGCCCGCCCTTCCCGGCTCCGGCAGACAGGAATACCTTGAGAGCGTTGTGAACAATATACTGTTTTCATAAAAGAATGCGGGGAAAACCCTTTTTAAAAAAGGTGTTTTCCCCGCACCCCTTTCCGAAAAACTTTTTCAAAAAGGGACGTTTTAAATCGGTGCGGTTTTTTATGAAAATGCATTTAAATAATGAAGCCTATCAAAAATTGCGCCGCACTTAAGATTGTTACGTATATCACCACTTGAACACACCAGAACAGGGCTTTTCTTTTGACGTGCTCTTCGATCACCTTCAGATGGATAAATCCATGGACATTGATGGGAAACCCCGTAATCATCCACGCGTAAAACGACGTGATGGGTATCAGTGAAATGATCAACCAATTCCAATAGATGGGAAGGCTTATGACCAATGACAAGCGAAAACCCTTTTTCTCGTCAAGCCTATAAAAGGTTTCAAGCTGCAAGAGCTCATTTTGCGCCTTTTGGCTGAGTCCCATAAAAAAGGAATACGTAACCAACAAGAATGCAAGGAACAGCGTCACGTACGCACCGACAATCTTATAATATATCACGCCGGCCGGAAGAAACGAGAGCGCTGTCAAGGCATAATAAGGCCATTTTTCACCAATATGCCGCAAAATATCCTTGATCGCTCTCGTTTTCCGTATTTTTCGCGTTCTCTTACTCCTCGCAATCATATACCAACAAGGCGGGAGGACAGCAGTAGTCAACGTCCTTCAGGTGCAAGCCCTTATCGTATGCCTCGCGAACAATGCCCATAACAAAATAATTGGTTGCGTTTCCGTAGCGGAATAACTCGGGAACAGAGGACAGATGCTTGGGAACAGGAGTTTTCATAGAAGAAATAAAGCTCATAAACTCTTCTCCGATAATTTCGCTTATTTCTTCGGTTGCGCGTTTGATCGCCAAATGCATCTCGTTGTATTCTGCCCTGTTCATAACAGGAATCTTCAAGCAGGGCTTATCCTCTCCGTGCTCTATCAAGCCAAATTTTTCAAGCGTTGGCATATAAGCGATAAACTCATTGGGGATGTCCGAATCTTCAAGAGGCATGCCATCGTATATACACCACAGCAATTGCGTAACGTATTTAAAATACAGATCATATGCTCCCGCAAAGCGATGGGGAGAATCAAAAAGAAAGGTATCAAACTCATAAAAACGGACCCTTTTTGCCCGACCAACGTTCAACGCTTCCGACGTACGGTGACCGCCGTTTATGATATATTGGAAGGATTCGTGATACTCCTTCAAATTATACCCCGCTTCAATCGCGGTTGCATGGGCAAACCAACGTCCTCCGTCCTTTCGCATCGGATATTTGGGAATTTCGACCTTGCCGTTACCAAAATACTCAAAATCCTGAAGAGCCTTTAAAACGGCATATCTGTCAAGCTTGATCCGCTCATCATCCCCCATACTTTTCACAAAGGGCATTTCGGAAATTTTTGCCGACATTCTTTCAATAATACTCCAGATATCATTAAAATGCTTGCGGGCAAATTCAAGCTGAGGCTTCAGCGCTTCAAGCTTATCCTGCGGTTTTGTAATCAAAAAATCAGTATATATCTTTCCGCTGTCTGTCTGCACCATCAGCTCGCCGTCCACAAGCCTTTTGACGATGGGCTCAATATATGCGGCGGGGATCCCGATTCTTTTGGAAAGCTCACTGATCGTAAGTGGCTTTTCATATGCAAGAATCAAAAGGTTTTGAGCGATCAGATCCCCTTCCACCAGCGATACAGGCTCATGATTCAACCCGCTTGTGCCGCCCCAAGTAAGCCGCAATTCGCCCGGCAAATAATTTTCTATTACATCCATATCTTCAAGTCCCTTCTTCATCTGATTGCGCCCTGCATACAAGCGGCTTTTCACCGTGCCCTCGGGGATATCAAGCCCCTCGGCAATATCCGCGATATTTTGCTTGCCAAAGTAATAGCGGATCAAAACCTCACGCGTAATAAATCCTAAGTGATTCAGCTCCTTGCGCACCTTCGCCGCTTCCTCGCTTGTGAAATACTCTTCATCTTCATCTGTTAAAATATCAACAAAATCGTTACAGCTTACCGTTATGGGAGTGCGGTACTTTTTTCGCAAACTGTCGTTATACTTATGGTAGAGCGTATTGGCAAGCCAGGTTTTAGGGTATTCTATTATTCCGCCTTGGTGCAAATATGCATAAGCCGCAAGCATAGTTTCCCCAACAAGGTCTTCCGCGTCGATCTGCGAATTGCATTTTGCCGTGGCAAGTCGCATCAGATAATCATAATATTGAATGATTTCATCGTTAATCATATTTTTCCTGCTTTCCGGAATGCTTTTCGAACGTTCACCCATATAGTCGTAAAAATAAATTTCGGTTCGAACTTGAATTTGAATTTTATTACAATTTCATTAGATATTATATCCATAAAGAATGCGGAGAAAACCCTTTATGAAAAGGTGTTTTCCCCGCAACAACAATTCAGACCAACGAACGGGAGCCAAAGCCGTAAAAGCTTAAGGCCTTGTTTCACTCGGCAAGTATTCTTTCAATGATGCAAGATCGGAAATATAGATATTTGTGCAGCAAATCCGGTCTCCTCTGCCGAGGAGATTTTTTGTTTTGGAATCGGTAATATGGTCGGGGAGCTTATCGAAAACGACGATATTACAGTCGGCTTCGCTCCACATGAGCCTTTGTTTACCTACCATTTTGGTTTCAACAAGGTTGGATACCGTCGCTCCTTGAATTTTTGTACTGTTGAACACCACTCGGGTTGATCGGTAAAACTCCAGATCTTGGGCACTTTCAAAATGATAGCGCTGATATTTTCTTTTCCGCATCAAAAGCAGAGCATTGACCGTTCTGCCCTCGGTTTTGAAGGTCACGGAAAATCTTCCGTGAAATCTCGCTGCAAAGGGGTTAAACACGGTCTTGACGATTTCACAGCGGTTATTTTTCAAGGCTTTTTTAACTTTTCGCATAAAGACAATTCGTCTTATAAGCTGACACAGCAGAAAAAGCGCTGCGAGTGCAAGAATTGCAATCAAGACAGGCAGATTGCGGATTTCGGTTGATCCGGTTTTCGGAACAAACATAAAAAACGCAATAAATGCCGATATTATCCATACCACATATTTCATATCAATGCTCGAATCTTGCCTTTCGTAATATACAAATGAAAAATCAGCCGTCCTTTTTGTTGGAAAGAAGCCAATTGAAGACCTCGGGATTATTAAAGGTAGGCTCCCAGGCATTATGGTCGGTATTTTCATATACGGTAAGCCTTGCGTTTCCGCCAAAGGCATTCGTTTTATCCACCATAATTTGAGATTCTCTTAAAAGCACCACGTGATCGATCTCGCCATGGAAAGCCCAAACAGGAACGGTTTTCAATCTGCCTGCATTCCAATACATACCGCCGCCGCAAATCGGAGCGATTGCCGCAAACAGCTCGGGATGCGCCATAGCAAGCTGCCATGTGGTATATCCGCCCATGCTGGCACCTATCAAATAAACTCTGCTCGCATCACAAAAGTCCGACGCGATCATCGCCTTGACAAAGCTCTGCAGCTGCTCGAAAATATCAAACCAGCTGTCGGCATAGCATTGGGGAGCGATACAGACAAAAGGAAAATCGGTATGCTTTTCCGTCACCCTGAAGAATGAGTGATTTCGAATCACGTCAATATTATCTCCTCTTCCGCCTGCTCCATGGATATAGAACAGCACGGGGTATTTTTTGCCGCTCTCAAAGCTATCGGGGTATCTGATCACGTATTTGATTTTTTCATAATTTGAAACCGTGTATTCCATGACTTTCTCCTTAATTAACAAGCTTTTTTAGATTTCGGTACATCCGCATCCTCGCCGTCCGCAGGCAGCTTGGAGAGGAACGCAACCGTCACAGGCAACGTAATTGCCGCCGTGATCACGTACGCCGCGGGCTGAGCCATCTCAATACCCATCATACCGTTGCCATACCACTTCTCACAAAGCACAGGCAACAAATAGATCATAGGCATAAAGGCAACGCCGTTCTGAAGCGCGGACAAAAGGATCGCGGGAATCCGCTTTCCGATACTCTGGAACATCATATTGCCAACCACCGTAAAGGGCAAGACCCACATCACCGCACAGCTGAAGCGCAGAGCCTCGGCACCGATCTTGGTGATCTCGGGATCCTTTTCGGAATTGAAAAGCTGGATGATCGAGGGCGCGCAAGCGAAGCAGACGGCAGACAGCACACCTATCAGCACCAGACCGAACAGCATAGTCACGTAGCTTCCCTTTTTCACACGGCTGTATTTTTTTGCGCCGTAATTGAATGCCGATACGGGCTGAAATCCCTGACCGATTCCAAGTCCTACGCAGAAGATGAACTGCACCGTCTTGGAAACGTAGCCCATTGCAGCGATCGCCGCCGTACCGTAAAGTCTCGCCTGCACGTTCAGCATAGCCGTGGAAATACTGCCAAGTCCCTGACGGATCAGGCTGGGAAAGCCCGTGGTGACGATATCCCACACGATAGAGGCGCTCATAAAGCCCTTTTTGAATCTGATCTTGCTCTGTGTCTTTCCGATGAAAAACGGCACAGCAAGGATCACTAAGCTTATGTACTGCGAGATCGCCGTAGCAAGTCCCGCACCTGCGGTTCCCATATGCAAATGCATTACGAAAATATAGTCAAGCAGAATATTGATAACGCCTCCCGAGGTAAGTCCCACCATTGCAAAGGTAGCTCTTCCCTCATAACGCAACACGTTATTGAAAACGCAGGACGCTGTCAACGCGGGCGCGCCGATAAATATCCACAAGGCGTAGTCCTTGGCGTGGGGCAATATCTCCTCGTTGCTGCCCAAAAACAGCATCAGAGGCTCAAGAAAAGAAAGTCCTACGATCATAATGATCACGCCGCTGGCGGTGGAC
This sequence comes from Clostridia bacterium, assembly GCA_017462125.1. Next base: position 15,203 of record JAFTRQ010000016.1, read on the forward strand.
AGCAGAAGGCTGGTTGAGGCAAACCTGCCTGCTCTCTCGTCATCCTTTGCGCCAAGCAGACGGCTGACGTGGCTTCCCGCGCCGTGACCGAACATAAAACCAAAGGCCTGCAATATCGCCATAATACTGAAAACGATTCCGGGTGCGCCGCCCGCGGCCTTTCCCAGCGTACTGACGAAATAGGTATCCGCCATATTATAGATATTGGTGATCAGCATACTGATCGTAGTCGGAATTCCAAGGGTAACGACCAATTTCCAGACCGGTGTTTCGGTCATTTTTTTATATTGCAGTTCACTTTTTGTCATAGATAATTTTTCTTCCTTTTTATAACGCTCGAATTCTGATTGATTAACAAAATTATATTCTTGCAACTCCGGTTTCCTTCGCCGCCTGTATAACCGCTTCGGCAACAACTGCGGCAACTCGCTTGTCAAGAGCCGCGGGGATGATACAATCCTCGGAAAGCTCCTCGTCGGAAATAAGGCTTGCCAAAGCCTTTGACGTTGCGATCTTCATCTCCTCATTGATGCAGGAAGCTCGGCAATCAAGCGCGCCGCGGAAAATTCCGGGGAATGCGAGTACGTTGTTGATTTGGTTGGGATAATCGGAGCGACCCGTGCCAACCACTCTCGCGCCGCCCTGCTTTGCAAGGTCGGGCATGATCTCGGGGGTAGGATTTGCCATCGGGAAAACAATTGCGTCCTTTGCCATAGTCGAGACCATTTCGGGAGTGACGAGACCGGGCGCCGAAACGCCCACGAAAACGTCCGCACCCTTGAGGACGTCTGCCAAGGCTCCCTTTTCAGCGTTCGGATTGGTCAGCTTCGCCATCTCCTCCTGCGCGGGGTTATTCTCTGCTTTGCCCCCGTAGATTGCGCCGAAGCGATCGACCATCACAAGGTTTTTCACGCCAAGATTCATCAGATGCTTGCCGATGGAGATTCCCGCCGCACCGGCTCCGTTGATGACCACCTTGACCTCTGCAATATTCTTTTTTACAAGCTTGAGTGCGTTGAGCAGTGCCGCACCCACAACGATCGCCGTACCGTGCTGATCGTCGTGGAAAACGGGGATGTCGCAGATCTCCTTCAATCTGCGCTCGATCTCAAAGCAGCGCGGTGCGGAAATATCCTCCAAATTGATGCCGCCAAAGCTGCCCGAAAGCAGATAAACGGTACGGACGATCTCGTCCACGTCCTTGCTCTTGATGCAAAGCGGAAAGGCATCAACGTCGGCAAATGCCTTGAAAAGCGCGCATTTGCCCTCCATAACGGGCATTCCCGCCTCGGGACCAATGTCACCGAGACCCAACACCGCCGTTCCGTCGGTGACCACGGCCACGATATTCGAGCGTCTTGTCAGCTCGTAGGACTTGTTTATATCCTTCTGTATCTCAAGGCAGGGCTGCGCCACACCGGGTGTGTACGCCAAGGAGAGGTCTTCTCTGCTCTCAATGGGACAACGGGTCACCACCTCGATCTTGCCTCGCCATTCATAATGCTTTTTCAATGATTCTTCTGCAATAGACATTTTGGATTCCTTTCTACACCATTTTCTCGGGCTTAAACACCTCGTCGAATTTTTCGGGTGTCAAAAAGCCAAGCTTAAGACACGCGTCGCGCAAGGTGATATTCTCGGCATACGCCAGCTTCGCCACCTTAGCCGCGTTTTCATATCCGATATAGGGATTCAGGGCGGTAACCAGCATCAGCGAGCGGTCGAGATTCTCTTTCATCCTCTCCTCGTTGACCTTGATGCCCACCGCACAGTTTTTGTTAAACGAGCGCATACCGTCGGCAAGCAATCTCACCGATTGCAGGAAATTATAGATCAGCACAGGCATAAATACGTTCAACTCAAAGTTGCCCTGTGACGCCGCCATACCGACCGCTACGTCGTTTGCCATCACCTGCACCGCCACCATAGTCAACGCCTCGCATTGGGTGGGGTTGACCTTACCCGGCATGATCGAAGAGCCGGGCTCGTTTTCGGGAATCGTGATCTCCCCAAGACCCAGACGTGGACCCGAAGCCAGCCAACGGACGTCGTTTGCAATTTTCATAAGGTTTGCCGCAAGCGCTTTCAGCGCGCCGTGAGCAAAAACCAAGGCATCCTTGCTTGTCAGCGCGTGGAACTTGTTCTCCTCGGTGGTAAAATCATGACCCGTCAAAAGGCTGACGTGCTTTGCCGAAAGCTCGCCAAATTTCTCGGGCGCGTTAATGCCCGTACCAACGGCAGTTCCGCCCAAAGCAAGTCTTGAAAGCGGCTTCAGCGACAACGCGATCTGCTCCTTTGAGCATTCCAGCATATTTCTCCAGCCGCTGACCTCCTGCGCAAACTTGATCGGAGTGGCATCCTGCAAATGGGTTCTTCCGCTCTTGATCACGTCGGGATTCTCGGCTTCGATACGCGCAAAGGTTGCCATAAGCTCGTCAAGCGCGGGCAAAAGTGCCGCATTGATCGCAAGCACCGCCGCAATATGCATGGCTGTGGGAAAGGTATCGTTTGAGGATTGCGACATATTCACGTCGTCGTTGGGATGGAGCAGCTTTTCGCCCGCAATCTCGTTGCCTCGGTTTGCTATGACCTCGTTTGCGTTCATATTGGATTGGGTTCCGCTTCCCGTCTGCCAGACCACGAGAGGAAAATGCCCGTCAAGCGCACCCGACGCGACCTCGTCACAAGCCGCGGAGATTGCCGAGAGCTTATCTGCGGTCATTTTTTCGGGCTTTAATTCTCTGTTGGCAAGTGCCGCCGCCTTTTTTAAGATTCCAAAGGCATGGGTGATCTCACGGGGCATCACCTCACCGCCGATTTTAAAATTCTCAAGGCTTCTTTGCGTCTGCGCGCCCCAATATTTGTCGGCAGGCACCAAGACCTCGCCCATGGAATCGTGTTCTTTTCTATAATTTTCCATAATCATCCTTAATCAAAAATCAAATAATTCGTCCAAGCCTTTTTGCCATCCGCGTCGGTAACCTCAGCACGGACAAAACGGTCGTCGGCAACCTTGGTATATTCCGCTTCCACAAGTCCGTCGGCACGAACGATCCTGCCCTTCGCCCAGGTGGTGTTACTTTGGAAAACCACCTTCTGCACGGGCGAGCAGACCACTCTGACCTTATCGGGCGCGATCTTTTCGATATGCACCTCGGGGCCTTGGGTGGCGTAAAACCTTCCCGCTCTGATGGCGCGGATCAAGCTTTGGGTATCCATATCGGTTGCCTCCACCATGATCCAGCCGCGACACGCGTCATCCGCATAGTAATGGGTATCGTCAACGGCAAGCAGGTTCATAGGTCTTCCCAAGGAAGCCAACTGATCGGCGATCACGTCGGAATAGGCTCTGTCGCTCATACCGCACTCGGAAACCGCGTTATAGATCTCCAACGCGTCAAAATCGCCCAGCTGCATGATATATTCAGGGGTATTCAAGCTCCACGCAGGGTGTCCCACGATGGCAAGACCGTTATAAAGCTTGATCCTTTTGATGATCTCTGTGGCCTTGGCCTGCGAGGTCTTCACCATATTCCTCCAATCCGTGGGGATCTGCGGGTCCGACGTCATACCCACACCGATGATATGCACCACGTAGGGTGCGTCATGCCCTCCAAGATTATATTCACAACCCGAAATGATCTTGAGACCCTCGATCTCACACTCGTCGCCATACTTCCAATGATCGGTGATGGCAATGGCATCATAACCCTCCTCGGCATATATTCTTGCCGCCTCCTCCGGAGTCTTGCTTCCGTCGGAAAGGGTCGTATGTGTATGCAAGCCCAATTTGACTCTGGACTTGCCAAGCATATCTACGTACATATTGGTAAAATCCTCCGATTAAAAAAACATATTCCTATTATATATTTTAGCACGGTTTTCCTTCGGAATCAAGACCTTTTGCCTAAATTACGAGACAAAAAATTGTGCAGATAGCCAATTTTTGCTATTGTTTTTGAAAACCCTTGAAAATCATAGAAAAAATATGTATAATTAAAATAGTGTATTGTGTTTTTACACCTAAAAAGTTATCTATTCCGGAGGTAAAATCATGGAAATATTGAAAATTGGTATTATCGGCTGCGGCGGTATTGCAAACGGCAAGCATATGCCCTCGCTGAAAAAGCTTCCCAACGTACAGATGGTTGCATTCTGCGACATCATCGAGGAAAGAGCATTGAAGGCAAAGGCGACCTACGGCACGCCCGACGCAAAGGTTTACACCGACTACAAGCAGCTGCTTGAGGATAAGTCCATCGACGTGGTACACGTCTGCACTCCCAACCGCTCCCACAGCTTCATTACCGTGGATGCACTTGAGGCAGGCAAGCACGTTATGTGCGAAAAGCCTATGGCGATCAACTCCGTTGAGGCGCAGAAAATGCTTGACGCGGCAAAGAGAACCGGCAAAAAGCTGACCATCGGCTATCAGACCAGACAAAGACCCGAGGCGCAGTTTCTCAAGACCGAGGCGCTCAACGGCACGTTTGGTGACATCTACTACGCAAAGGCTACCGCGATCAGAAGAAGAGCCGTTCCCACCTGGGGCGTATTCCTCAATGAATACGAGCAGGGCGGCGGTCCTCTCATCGACATCGGAACTCACGCGCTGGACCTGACCCTTTGGATCATGGATAACTACAAACCCAAATACTGCGTTGGTACAAAGTATCACAAGCTCAACGACCAGACCAATCAGGGTAACGCTTGGGGCAATTGGGATCCCGCAAAGTTCACGGTTGAGGACTCTGCCTTCGGCTTCGTCGTAATGGAAAACGGCGCCACCATCAATCTGGAATCCTCTTGGGCATTGAACACTCTTGACGTGCGCGAGGCGGTTACCAGCGTTTGCGGTACGCTTGCAGGCGGCGATATGTGGGACGGTGTGCGCATCAACGGCATCAGAAACAACTCCCAATACGTTCTCAAGCCCACTCTGAATCCTCAGGGCGCGGCATTCTACGAGGGTGTCAACGGTGGAGATCCCGCAACCGTTGAGGCGGCACAGTGGATCAACGCGATCCTCAACGACAAGGATCCCTGCGTGCTTCCCGAGCAGGCGATCGTCGTAACCAAGATCCTTGAAGGCATTTACAAGTCTGCCGAAAGCGGCGACATCTACAGATTCTGATCATTTGGAGGAATATATCAATGAAACTCAGCGTACTTGCCAACCTTTACGGTACAAAAACTCTTGACGAGACCTTAAAGATCATTTCGGGTCTTGGCGTTCACACCGTTGAGATCGGTGCGGGCGGTTATCCCGGCAAGGCTCACTGCAACCCCGCAGAGCTGCTTGCCGATGAAAAGAAATATGACGAATTCGTCGCTACCTTCAAAAAGTACGACGTGGAGATCTGCGCTCTGGCTTGTCACGGCAACCCCGTTCATCCCGACGCGGCTGTTGCGGCTTCCTACGACGAGGACTTCAAAAACGCTGTCCTTCTCGCCGAAAAGTTGGGTGTTGACACGGTTATTACCTTCTCCGGCTGTCCCGGTGACAGCGAGGGCTCCAAGTACCCCAACTGGGTAACCTGCCCTTGGCCCGAGGATTTCCTTGCTATTCTTGATTGGCAGTGGAACGAGAAGCTGATCCCCTATTGGAAGAAGACAGGTGAATTCTGCAAGGCGCACGGCGTAAGAGTTGCATTCGAGATGCATCCCGGCTTCTGCGTTTACAATCCCGAGTCCCTTCTGAAGCTTCGTGCGGCAGTTGGCGACGTGATCGGCGCAAACTTCGACCCCAGCCATCTGATCTGGCAGGGTATGGATCCCGTTGCGGCGATCAGAGAGCTTGCAGGTGCTATCTACCACGTTCACGCAAAGGACACCAAGATCGACAAATACAACACTGCAAAGAACGGTGTGCTTGACACCAAGCACTACGGCGACGAGATCCACCGCGCGTGGGTATTCCGCACCGTTGGCTACGGTAACGGCGAGACCTATTGGAGAGATCTTGTTTCCAATCTCCGTCTCTGCGGCTACGACAGAGTTCTGTCCATCGAGCACGAGGACAGCCTGATGAGCATCGACGAGGGACTCCGCAAGGCTGTTGCCTTCCTCAAGCCTATCGTAATCGAGGAAGCAAAGCCTACCACCATGGCTTGGGCATAAGACAAATAATATTGCAGGGGGAGGGCGAGCCTTTTTGAAAAAAGGCTCGCCCTCCCCCTGCACCCCTTCCCACTCCAAAAACTTTTAAAAATTTATGGAAGATTCAGGAAAAGTTTAACTTGACGCAATCGAATATGACCGCGGCGCTTACATTATGATTCATTCCCTTCCAGCAGATGCTCGATCTTTTTAGGGTCGACGCCATAAAAGCGGGCTTCGTCCTTATGGGCGGCAAGGAAGATCGCGGCGGCCTTGGAATTATGCTCCAGCGCCGCTGTTTCCAGCATTCTGTAGCCCTCCTTCGGGTCATAATCCTTGCCAAAGCCCTCGATCATAGAGCGTCCGATCGTTTCCTTTGCAACGCCCACCTGCTCGTCGATATACGTGGTATCCTTATGGCTTGCCGCCGCCTCGAACATCTCCATAGCATCAAGCTCATCGGCGGAAATCACCTCATATCTTTCATCCTCAAGTCTTTGATCAAAGCCCTTTCCCGCCAGATAATATGCGCCCTGATTCCGTTTGACAACTCGGTAAAAGGGGATCAGAGACAGGCACTCAATGTCCATCGGATCAAAAACATACCCCAGCGTGTATGCCACGCCCAGATAAAGCTGTGCGTTAACGCATCCCCGCGCCGCCGAGATCCTCATCAGCCTTACCGCCTCGCGAAAATCCGCAGGAGCCCCCTGCCCGCGCAGGCACATCAAGGCAAGATTGAATTGCGCTTCCCCGCCTTCAAGATTCGCAGAAGCCACCCAAAATTTTCGCGCCATACAGTCGTTTTTCGGCACACCTACGCCAACGTAATACATAAACGCAAGATTAAAAGCCGCCCGAGGATCGTGCAGGTCCACCGCCCCATGAAAATATTCCTCAAACGCTTCTCTGAACCGTCTGCGCAAAAACAAGCTGTTTGCCCGAATACAATCAAAAACCAAATCTGCCATCTTCTTACCGCCTCTCAAATTACTGTACGTTTATCATACACCAAAATAAAGATAATTACAAGTCTTGACTTTTTTCGATTTTTGTGGTATAATATATACAGTAAAAGAGGCGGAAATCTTTCTGAAAGATGCCGTCTCTTTCCTTTTTTGAAGTTTTGGAAAAGGCGAGGGAGCGCAGTGAGAGAAAACTTTTTCAAAAATCCCATTTTTTTCAAAAGTTTTTGAAGGGTGAGGGGGTTCAGTGGGAGAGGGAAACTTTTTTCAAAAAGTTTCCCTCTCCCACTGCGTATACATATCAACCAAAATACTCCGGTGCAACAGGTCTGCCTTCCGCGCTTGACTTCACGGCGGCGAGGCAAACTGCGACTGTATTCGCGCCCTCGACGGCATCGGTAGCAACCGTAAGATCGCCCAAGATCGCCGCGCACATATCCTTGATCTCGCTTGCCATATTATGGCTGTCGATCGATACGGGGATCTGCTGAGGCACGTACTTTACTCGCTTGGTCTGCGGATCAACCTGCGCTTTAAAGAGCGTCAGCTCCTTCGAGGTGTTATCGCAAAGGATGGTTCCCTTGGTTCCGAAAAGCTGTGTTCTCATAGTATAAGGACGCTTGCATCCGATCGAGCACATCACCTTTCCGATCACGTCGTTGGGGTACTTCATAATGGCAATGTAGCAATCGTCAACAGGCCACTCGGGCAATACCTTTCGGTTGGAATATGCGGTGACCTCAACAGGATTTCCCGCGATCCAACGGAGCAGATCCATAGCGTGACATCCGCCGCCCACGATTCCGTGGCGGAGATAGTCGGGATCCCTTCTCCAAGCCGCGCCGGGGATCAGCGAATAGTCGTGTGCATATTCCGACTCCACAAAGGAAAGCTCACCGATCTCGCCCGCATCCACAAGCTCCTTCGCCAAGGCAAAGCCGGGAGCGTAACGACAGACCTGACCCACCATAAACTTCTTGTCCGACTTCTTCGCCGCGTCTACGATCTGTTGGCACTCCTCCATTGTCATCGACAAAGGCTTTTCGCAAAGCACGTGATATCCCGCCTCAAGAGAAGCGATCGCCTGCTCGGCGTGGCAAGCGTCGGGGGTGCATATGATCACGCAATCAAATCCGCCGTCCTTCAGCATTTCCTTATAGTCGGTATAATATTTATCGAGACCGTTCTCCGCGGCGGCACGTTTTGCGGCAGGCTCAACGATATCGCAGACCGCGGTCAGCACCGCCTCATCCACCTTGTTGATTCCCGCTGTGTGGTGGGTGCCGATTCCCGCGGTACCGATAATAGCAAAACGAACGATATTTTCCATTTTCCCATTCTCCTTTTCGTCAATTGAATTTATGAAACTCTCCATAGGACTCTCATCGGAGTAATTATCCTTGCAGGAGTTTTTATACTGTGACGGCGTCATCCCCACGTAGCGCTTAAAGACGGTGGAAAAATAATGAGAGCTTGAAAAATTCAGCATTTCCGAGATTTCAAAAAAGTTCTTTTTTGTCTCGCGTATCAATCGCTTTGCCTCGTTGATCTTCATGATCGTGAAATAATCCACCACGCTGTATCCGCAGGCGGTGACGAACCGCTTATAGATATAAGACTTGCTGAAGGACAGCGCGTGGCTCATATCCTCCATATTGATCTTATCATAGATCTTCGTCTCCAGATATTCGATCACCTTGAGGCAAAATTCGTCTGTGATCACGTCCTTGGTGTAATAATGATTCGTTTGCGGCTTCAAAGCCTCGCTTTCCCGTCTTGCAAGCTCGATCAGCATCAATTCAAGACGGATCAGAATGCTCTGATCGCCTGCCCAAAGAGCGTTTTTCTCCTTCATATTCAGCGTCAGCGCGCAAGGATCGTTAAAGGGCAGATCGAAGGTTCCCGATGCCTCGTGTATGATGGCAGAGATATACTGCTTGGTGGCAATATCTGCCGTCAGCTTCCTGTCTTCAAAATATCCCATGGACGGCGAGGAGGACTCAAAGGTGATAATGAAAACGTTGGGGCAAATGCCCTTGATCACTCTCAGCATATGCCTTTGACGGGGCTTGTGAAAATAGATCTCCCCCTGCTTCAGGACGAAGCAGCTGTCGTCGGCAATGATCTCACACTCACCTCTGTCGATATAGACCATTTCCCAAGCTTCGTGTGTCTCGATCACATCCTCAAAGGTGTCGTTGAATTCAAAATAATGAATACTGCACAGCGCATCTACCTTGATCGTCTTATCGACCTTGTATTTTTTATAGTTTTTGATCATTTTAATCTCCATTCCGCCGCACACGGGAACCCCCAAAACTCACTTCGTTCGCTTCGGGGAACCCCTATGGGCGGCACAAATAGTAATCGATGAATTTTGCCGGCAAGGCAAAATTCGCGCGTGAAACAATTACTTTTATAATAACATAGCTTTCACGCTGCACACCTTCCGCTCTCTTTGCCTTATTATACACTATATTTTTCCTTTTGTGGTACGTAATTTTGCACATTTTGTTCGATATTTGAGATTGTTCGATATTTTTTGTACAATATTTGATATATTTATCATTTTTTATACAGTTCTATTCAAAATCAGGTCTGCCTCCGACGGAGACAGACCTGATTTTTTATTTCTTTATATACTCTCTCTTTCCTTCGCGAGTGACCGAAAGGATCTTATCGATCAGCTTTTCGGTGGCGTAATTCGATTTCAGCCGCCAGGTCCAATTTCCCTGTGCCACGGAGGGCACGTTCATTCTTCCCTCCTCGTTGGAAAACTCAAGATAATCCTGCATCGGAACCATGGCAAGATTGGCAGGGCTCTTCATCGCCAAGGTGATCACCGCAAGGGTGCGGCTTCTGCCATCCTTCGCGCATTCATTCAAGCATTCCTTGCGGAAACGCTTCAGGGTATCACCCTTCAAGCCCTTGCACCAGGAATAGGTACAGTCCGCATCGTGAGAGCCCGAGTAGACCACCACGTTGCCGCTCTTGTAGGTTCTCGGCAGGCTGTCGCTATCGTCATCATAGAAAGCAAACTGCAGCACCTTCATTCCGGGGAATCCGGTGTAGTCCAACAGCTCACGCACGTCGTCTGTGATGAATCCAAGATCCTCGGCAATGATCTTCGCATCGGGTAACGCCTCCTTGATGGCATCAAAGAGTGCCTTTCCGGGAGCAGGCTCCCACCAGCCGCCCTTTGCGTTTTCGTCGCCGTATGGGATCACGTAATAGCCCGCAAATCCGCGGAAGTGGTCGATCCTGAGCACGTCGTAAAGCTCAAGGCTTGCCTTAACTCGGTTGATCCACCAAGCAAAGTCTTGATCCCGCAAAAGCTCCCAATTGTAGATGGGATTGCCCCAAAGCTGACCGTCCTCCGCGTAGGCATCGGGCGGACATCCCGCCACAAGAGTGGGTGCAAGATCCTCGTCCAGCATAAATTTATCGGGATCGCTCCAGACGTCCGCGCTGTCGTAAGCCACGTAGATCGGAATGTCGCCAATGATCTTGATTCCCTTTCCGTTTGCATAGCTCTTCAGCGCGTTCCACTGGGTGAAGAATTCAAACTGCACCCATTTCCAGAAATCCATCTCCTCAGCAAGCTCCTCCTTGTGCGTGATCGCGTTTTCATAAACGCGATAGCTGTCCTCCCACTGATTCCACGCACAATAGTTGTGCGCCTTTTTCAGCGCCATAAACAGTGCGTAGACCTCCAGCCAATCGGCCTTTTTGCGGCAGAAGCTCTTATATTCGCGGGTAGGAGCAAAGCGGGAATGCGCAAGGCGCAAAAGCTCAAATCTCGTATTAAATAACCAGCCGTAATCCACTCTTTTGGCAGCGTTTTTGGCACTCTTCAATTCCGCCGCTGTCAGCAAGCCTTGATTTTTCAGAATTTCGGGATCGATAAAGTAAGGATTTCCCGCCATAGACGCCGGTGACTGATAGGGGCTGTCTCCGTACGCCGTGGGATTGAGGGGCAAGACCTGCCAGCATTGCTGATGGGTCGCCTCCAAAAAGTCCACAAATTCATAAGCCGCCTTACCAAAGTTACCGATGCCAAAGGGCGACGGCAGACTGCTGACGGGCATCAGAATTCCGCTTTTGCGTGTAAATCCGAAGGTTTTTCTGTAATTATTCATAATATAAACCTCTTAAAAGATGTGTATATTCATATTATAACACTTTTGCCCCCTCGTGTCAACAAAAGAGCTCTCTATATACAGAAATTTAAAAAAATAACACCCGAAAACCCTTCCCTTTTTCAAAAGGTTTTTCGGATGGAGGGGGCAGAGGGGGAGGAAACCGATTTTTTAAAAATGGTTTCCTCCCCCTCTGTAAATCTCTTTACGCCTCGGTCTCAATACCGCAGATGTGATCTGCGACAAAGAGGCCCATAGCGCCGCTCTGGGAAAGACCGCGGGTAATACCGCTGCCGTCGCCAATGAGATAGCAGCCGTCCATGATCTCGAAATGACCGTTGTGCTCGGGACGGATGCTGTAATACTTGTTTTCACATCCGTAAAGGAGAGTATCGGGATTTGCCGTGCCGGGGGCTACCTTATCGAGAGCATAGATAGTCTCGATGATATTGGTCAGCGCTCTGTAAGGAAGCACGATGGAGAGGTCTCCGGGGAATGCCTTCAGCGTAGGGATAACCGAGTTTGCCGCAAGACGGTGCTCATTGGTACGTCTGCCGCGGACAAGGTCGCCGAATCTCTGCACGATAATGTTACCGTCGCCCGCAAAGTTCATATTACGCGCGATGTTCTCGGCGTACTCGGTGGGCTTATTGAAGTTGCCCTTGAAGTGGATGGAGGAAAGGATAGCAAAGTTGCAGTTCTCTGTCTTCTTTTCGGGCTCGGCAAAGCTGTGTCCGTTGGCGGTGATAACACCGTGGTTGTTCTCAGCAGACACGATACCGCCCTGATTGAAGCAGAACATTCTGGTTCTGTCCTCAAAGGTCTTTGTGCGGCAAAGGATCTTCGGCTCGTATATCTTATCGGAGAATTCCTTCCAGATAATATCCTTCATCTCGACACGGACTCCGATATCAACCGAGTTTGTATTCATTGTTACACCGAACTTATTACAAAGCGTGCTGACGAACTCTGCGCCGCTTCTTCCCGTTGCAACGATGATCTTGTCGGCTTCAACCACGTCGCCGCCGCTCTTTGTTCTGATCGCCATAGAATAGCCGCTCTCGGTCTTGTCAACGGAAAGGCATTCCGTACCCGAAAGCATAGTCACACCAACCTTATCAAGATGCTTGATCAGGTTCTGCATAGTCTTGAAATTCTTATCGGTACCCAAATGGCGCACGTTCATATCAAGCAGGCGAAGATTGTTCTGCAGACACTTCAGCTTCAGCTCCTCGCTGGATCTATACAGCTCGGGATAATCGTCGGAAAAGGACTTTAGAACGTCGTCAACTCCGTCAATATATTTCATCGCGGTTCTCTCGCCAAGCTCCTCGCCCATGTAACCGCCGTATGCCGTTCCAAGATTAAACTTACCGTCGGAAAAAGCACCTGCGCCCGCATATCCACCCGTAATGGAGCAGACCTTACAGTGCACGCAAGCCTTGTTATGTCCTGCAGGGCAATGTCTCTTTTCAAGCTCAAAGCCACGCTCGATAATTACAATATTCATTTCGGGGCTGTTGACTTTTAAGCGATACGCCGCCATAAGTCCGCCAATACCGCCGCCAATGATCGCTACGTTGGTTTTCATAATCTGTCTCCTTCTAAAGTTTACATAAAAATAGTGCGCAAATCGGTTTTACGCACGTTTAAAACCATATTATTATACAACAAAAAAACGGATTTGTCAAGTATTTTTGTCCTATTTGTCAGAATAATCAATAGAATGAATTGCCGAGAGCAACCAAACGGTTACTCTCGGCGGTATTCTTATTTCGTATAATATTGTGCTTGTGCAGTCCAAAGCTCGTAGTATTTTCCGTTTTCATCTGCCAAAAGTTCTTCGTGAGAACCGACTTGGACGATCTCACCGTTATCAAATACGGCGATCTTATCGCAGAAGCGGCAAGAGGATAGACGGTGGCTGATATAGATTGCGGTCTTATCACCGACTATTTCATCAAACTTGGAATAGATCTCTGCCTCGGCAATAGGATCGAGTGCGGCGGTAGGCTCGTCAAGAATGATGAACGGTGCGTCCTTATAGAGTGCGCGAGCAAGAGCGATCTTTTGCGCTTCACCGCCCGATACGTTTACACCTTCGTCGTCAAAGTTTTTGTAGATAGGCGTTTCAAGACCCTTGGGCATATTGTCGTATCTCTCACCAAATCCAACCTCGCGGAGGCATCTTTCAGCTTTTTCCCCATCCCAAGTAGCAGCAGACGATACGTTATTACCAAGCGGAAGTGCCAAGAGTGAATAATCTTGGAACACAACCGAGAAAAGATCGAGATACTGACGATAGTCGTATTTTCGAACGTTGAAATCGTTCATATAGATCTCACCCTCGGTGGGATCATATAGACGGCACATCAACTTGATAAATGTGGTTTTACCCGATCCGTTCATTCCCACGACTGCAAGACGCTCGCCTACCTTAAAGGTCAGATTGACATTCTTCAAGGCATAGTTTTCACTTCCCGCGTATTTGAAGCTAACGTTGCGGAATTCGATCTCATATTTCTTGTCACTTCTCTTCTCCACGGCAAGAGAGCCTTGATACATATCGTTGGGTATGTCGAAATAGTCTAAATATAGCTTGAGGAATTGTTCGTTTTCCTTGAAGGAACGGAACAGAGTATCCAAAAGCGCATTGAGATCTCCCATAAAACGTCCAAGATATCCTGTGTATTTAATCACGTTACCTACAGGGAATGCGCCCATGGCGCAGTAAAAGCAAACCAACAGATAATTGAAAAGCGTACTTGACCAATTTAATATTCCCCTTGGAATACTTAACTTAAATCCGAGACTCTGCGCATCTGAAAACGCTTTCAAATGATCTTTGTTCATCTTTTCGCTCAGCTTACGTATCATATCTGCTTGAAGGTAGATTCTGTCGTCCATTCCGGTACTGTTCGTTCCTCTACCTATTCTGTTTTCTTCAAGCATCATATCACCGATTTTTTTGTTATGAGCGGCAACGAGCTTGCCCTGCTTGAAGCCCCAAGCATAGTGCAATGCTGCAAACAAAATCATTCCGAGCGCAAGCACGAGACCAAGCCAATGGAATCCGACTGCAACCATCTTCGTAATCATTTCAATGAAAAGGATCAGCGAGAAAACAATTTTAACGGCGCTTGACATCAGCCGATTGACCGAATTGCGCATATATGTGATGCCATATCCGTTAATATAGGCGTTTTCTTTAACCTTTCTTCTCAGCATACGAATTTCGGGATCCTCTAACTTATCGTAATCGAGGGAAAGTGTCTTTCGGTTGAACGCCAAGGATTCGTTGTTGTTCAATTTTTCAAGCTGAAGGCTTACGATATTTCCGAGCAATACACCTCCAAATTCAATGAAAAGATTACCAAATAGTGTAATTGCTACAAGAGTGAAAATTGCTTGTCTACCTCTACCCTCATAAAGTGCGGTCACGATCTCGGCTGACATCCAAAGATTGAAATAGGGTGAGACCGAGTTGAAAATGGCCTGCAGGAAGGACATCGGAAAATACTTTTTGTTAAAGGAATGGTAGAGCTTCAACGCTCTCATCGTTGTGTTATTTTTACGCATTGATCTCACCCTCCTTATAGTATTTTGCCTGCACCCCGAACATATAGGCGTACTGTCCGTTTTGTTCCATCAGTTCATCGTGTGTTCCGCTTTCTTTGATGATTCCGCCCTCAAGCAGCACGATACGGTCGCAGAAGCGGGTGCTTGCGAAACGGTGGGAAATATAGATCGAGGTCTTCCCTTTTGTCAGATTTCGGTATTGCAGATAAAGCTTATTTTCGGCAATTGGGTCAAGTGCTGCTGTAGGCTCGTCGAGAATCAGCATATTGCCGTTTTTATAGATGGCGCGCGCTAACACAAGCTTTTGCATCTCTCCGCCCGAAAGATCAACGCCGTCGTCATAAATTCCCTTCATCAAGTGGGTGTCGATGCCGTTTTCAAGGCTTTCGATCTTCTCCCAAATACCTGCTGATTTCATAGCAGTTATGGCATCTTCTCTCGCCGAAGGACGATTTATGTCCGCACTTGCCACATATTCGAACATCGTGAAGCAGACAGGGCGTATTTCTTGGAAAACAGCAGAAATCATCGTATAGTATTCGTGGATGTTGTATTCGTCAATCAGCTTGCCGTTTACCAATATCTTGCCCTTTGTAGGTCTATAAAATCCGCAAATCAACTTGACAAGGGTGGTCTTACCTGCACCGTTAACACCAACAAGGGCAAGGCTTTCTCCTGCCTGCAGGGTAAGGTTGATGCCCTTCAAAGTATAGTCCTCAGCGCCATCG
>JAFTRQ010000148.1 GCA_017462125.1 Clostridia bacterium
CAAACCATTTTCATTATACTCGGAGGTTTAGCTCTTTTCAACCTTTTTTCTTTCGGGCTTGCTTTTAGCTCGCCCTTTTTATTGTTGCTCCGCTCTTTTCCTGCTCCCCCGGTAGAACCGGGGGTTTATTTGGTTGCCAATCAAAACGGTGAAGCCACGAGTGCTTCACCGTTTTTTTGTTATTAACCAAACAGCTTCTCGGAGTAAACGCCGTCTGCAATCAGCTTCTTGAAGGATTCGATGACGTAGTCCTTGTCCTCCTTGTAGGTCACGCCGAACCACTTGTCGGTGGTCTTCAGCACCTTAACGGTTGCAGTGCCGTCCGCAAGCATACCGCCGATGACCGTGGGAAGAAGGTATTCCGACTTCATTTCCTTTGCGTTTCCTGCGGCGAGGAAGTCGATAAAGCCCTGCTCAAGACGGTCGATAAACGCGGGAGTGAACGCCCACATATTCATAGAAACCAGACTTTCGAGGTCAACGTCGCGTCTTGTGCCATCCTTTTCCTCGACGTAAGCGCCTGTGTCGCCGCCCTTATAAATATTAGAGGTCTCAACGATCGTCGCAAGATCGCCGTTCTCGTCAACGGTGCAGATTCCGCGGGTTACAGCGCCGTTATCGGAAAGCGTATTGCCGAGAATGAATCCGGGCATCGCGATGTCAAGCACGTCGGTCTTGCTTGTATCCATCTGATTGACAAGGTAGTCGTGCATCTTCACGTATGCGTCCTTGCCGTAGTAGTCGTCAGCGTTGATAACAAGCGCGGGAGTGTCAACGATGCCCTTGCAAGCAAGAACCGCGTGACCCGTACCCCAAGGCTTGGTTCTGCCCTCGGGATTCTTGAATCCGCCGGGGAGATTTTCAACCTCCTGGAATGCGTAGCTGCAGGGACAGATCTTCTCGATCCTGTTGCCGATGATCTCTCTGAAGTCCGCTTCAAGATCCTTACGGATGATAAAGCAAACCTTGTTAAAGCCTGCTTCAAGAGCGTCGTGGATGGAATAGTCCATAATGATCTCACCGGAAGGGCCGACGGGTGCTAACTGCTTAATGCCGCCGCCAAAGCGGGATCCGATACCTGCTGCCATAATAATAAGAGTTGTTTCCATATCATTGTGCCTTTCTTAATGAGTTATCTTAAATATTATACCACAAAATCACGCAATCGTCAATCCGACTTACGCCATATTTTCGGAAAGCTTTTTGCCGCCAAGCAGATGGAAATGAATGTGCTTTACGGATTGGCAACCGTCCTCACCGATATTGGTGATCACTCTGTAGCCGTTTTCAAGAGAGCAAGCCTTTGCAACAGCGGGAATCGCCTCGAAGATCGCGCTGACCCATGCCGAATTTTCGGCTGTGACGGCATCGGCAGATTCAATGTGACACTTGGGAACAACCAGCACGTGAACCGGCGCCTGAGGGTTGATATCCTTGAAGGCATAGACCTTTTCATCCTCGTAGATCTTTGCAGAGGGGATCTCACCCGCGATAATTTTACAGAACAAGCAAGACATTTTTTATTCTCCTTTTTTATGAAAAATCTTTACAAAGCCAAACGGTTATGCTATAATAAAACCGAGCGGTTTCCTTATTTTAATTCTATCACAAAAACCGCGGAATGTCAATGATTTCGGGAGCACTTATGCAAAAAACAAGGGACCTTTGGACCTATTTACAGAATACAACCAAAAAAATACTGATGTACGGCATGGGAAACGGCGCCGACAAGATACTTTCGATCTGCGAGAGGTACGGCATCGAGGTCTGCGACTTTTTTGCCAGCGACGGCTTTGTCAGAGGGCATCTTTTCCACGGGAAGAGAGTTTTGTCCTACTCCGAAGCCTGCCAGATCTACGGAAAAGAAAATATGATCGTCCTTTTGTCCTTTGCGTCAAGCTTGCCCGACGTTCTTGCCAACATTTACAGAATTGCCGAGGAATGCGAGCTTTATGCGCCCGACGTGCCTGTCTGCGGCGAGAATCTCTTTAATTTTGAGTTTTTCAAGGAAAATGAGGACAAAATACGTGGGACGGAGCTTCTGCTGGCTGACAGAAAATCTGTCGAGGTGTTCACAGACGTTATCAATTATAAGCTCAGCGGCAACGTTGAGTGGATACGCGGCGACCACTCGGATTTTTCCGACGTCTACCGTCTCCTTGGCGCGGAAAAATTTCAAAAAATTGCCGACCTCGGCGCGTATAACGGAGACACCTTGCGTGAGATCACTCCCTTTGCGCCGAATCTTCGCGAGGCAATAGCCTTTGAGCCCGACAGAAGAAATCACAAGAAGCTCGCGGAGTATGCCGAGGGTGTGGAGCAGTTCATGATCACGCCCTTAAAGCTTGCGGCTTGGAGCGAGAGGGCAATTTTGCAATTCGACGGCAGCGGAAACCGAAACTCTACGCTTGTTTCCGACGGAATCGCGGTCAATAAGCCCGCGAAGATCGTTGAGGTTGAGGCGGACTCCCTCGACAATATTCTCGGTGGCGAGCCGGTGGACTATATCAAATTCGACGTTGAGGGATCGGAAAGGGAGGCCATTTTGGGCTCTTTGCAAACCATCGAGACCTACCGTCCCGCCCTTATGGTCTCGCTCTATCACAGAAGCGAGGATATATTTGAATTGCCGCTGATGATACACGAAAGATTCCCCGATTATAAATTTTACATCCGCAGAAGGGAATATATCCCCGCGTGGGATACCGCGCTGATCGCGGTGAAACAATAATGGAGGTTGACTATTATGAAGCTGAAAATGAGCAAAGAACGAGTGATCGTCCAAGGCATCAGACCCGAGGAGCAGCTCTGGGGAGCCTATCAGTTTCCTTTTCCTTATAAAGTGAAGGACGGCATCGCTGTTTCGGTTCATATTGCCGACGACAGCATAAATCATTTCAAGCAAGATACAAAGCGATGGTTCAAAAGCCTTGATAACGGAGAAAGTTGGTTTGAGGCAGACAAAAAAATTTCCGCCGAGTGCGGTCTTCTTCTGCCCAACGGAGACAGACTTTTCTTTCCGCAGGTAGGAAGTCAGGACGTGGGCGGATATCGGGAAACACATATCAGATACCGTCTGCCCAACACCGATATGACCGAGAAAGCAGAGGAGGGAACGCTCCCTCTACCCGACGGAGTGACCTACGATATGGGTCATACCATCTTCGGCTACGACGCCGACAGATTGCCACCAAGCCTTGGCAAAAAGGAGTGGCTCGCCCTTCGCATTCCTGCAGGAAAGAGCGAGGCGGTGGAGGAGAAGGTTCAGCTTGATTGGCCCCATCTCACAAGAGTTATTTACAGAGGCGGCGGAAAATCGACAATGCGCGCGCTGTTTCCTCACGGAAGAGCGAGACTTGGTCCCGACGGCGCGATCTGGATCAGCACTTACACGGGCGATGGCTTTATCGACCCTTATACGGGCAGATACAGTCCCTATTACGGAGCGGTTATTTTGCGCTCCGAGGATATGGGACACACCTTTAAAATGCACGCTCATATGGGCTATCCTGCCGACGGAAGCGAGGAATATCCCTATCTTTCGGGCGGCTTCAGCGACAACGATTTTGAATTTATGGCAGACGGCTCGATCATTTGGTTTATGCGCTCGGCTTGGCACGGAAGAACAAGCTATGAGTGGGCGCCGATGTATATGTGCCGCTCAACTGACGGCGGCAAGACCTGGACAAAGCCCAAAAAATTTGCCCCAACGGGAATGTTCCCAAGCGTTTGCACTCTGACGGGTGGCGAGACCTTGATCTGCTACGCGCGCCCCGGTGTGTTCGTGGTGGGATGCAATGATGGTAGGGGCGAGAATTGGTGCGAGCCTCTTGAGGTTATGACGGCGGGCGACCGAAGCCATCTTGCCAACGTCATACCCGAAAGGATTTCCTTCCACGATTGGGACGGTGCCTGCAACAATCCTCAGCTCCTGCCCCTTGACGACGGGTCGGCATTGCTGTTTTACAGCGATTTTTACTATCCCGATGCCGAAGGAGTCAAGCGAAAGAGCATACTTTGCCGCAGGATAACGGTTGAAAACGATTAAAAAGATAAGAAAGGTTATAGAAATATGAGAATAGCTGTAATTACGGGCGCTTCCTCCGGAATGGGAAGAGATTTTGTAAGAATGATCGACAAGATCGAGGATTGCGAAGAGATATGGGTGATCGCAAGAAGAAAGGATAAATTGGAGGAGATCGAAAGCGAGACGGGCAAAATGATTCGAGCGATTGAGCTTGATCTTTCTCTTGAGGAAAGCATCGATGCTTACGGAAATCTGCTTGACAGCGAAAAGCCCGAGGTCTGCGCGCTTGTAAACGCGGCAGGATTCGGAAAGTTCGGAAGCTTTGAGGATATTCCCCTGAAGGAGCAGATGAATATGATCGACCTCAACTGCAAGGCATTGATGGCGGTGACCTACCTCACTCTGCCCTATATGCCCGAGGGAAGCCGCGTATATCAGCTGGGCTCTCTGTCGTCCTTCCATCCCGTGCCCTATATCGCCACCTACGGCGCGACCAAGGCATTCGTGCTGTCGCTTTCCCGCGCGCTCAACAAGGAGCTGGAAAAGAGAAATATCAAAATGATCGCCGTCTGCCCCGGCTGGGTAAGAACACCCTTCTTCAACCGCGCAGTTAACGACGATACCATCAAATATTACAACAAATTCTTTACCTCCGCAGAGGTGGTTACCCGCGCGATCTTTGATATGTATCGCGGCAAGGACGTCTCGATCTGCGGAGCCTCGGTCCGCGCACAGGTGCTGCTTACCAAGCTCCTGCCCCACAAGCTTGTTATGAATATCTGGTGCAAGCAGCAGAAAAAGTAAGATAAAAATTCCTGCAGTTCATTTTCAAACAAACGAACTGCAGGAATTTTTTATAAAAAATTTTAAAAAATCAAAATTTTTTCAAAATTTTTATCAAAAACTGCTCAAAATTCAAACGAAAAAATGCGCAAAGCTCTTACAGAAAACCCTTGTGCGACAAGGGTTTTTGCAAGCAACCGTTATTAACACCGTTACTAACACCGCTGGTAACCAAAGAATAGTATAGTATAGTATAGAATAGTATAAAGTAAAATAGTATATTATAAAAGAGCGTAGAATAGCGTAGCATTCTTAACGCGCGGTAAGCGCTTACGCTGAAAAAGAGAGAACTTTTTTATTTAGAAAAAGGGGGCTCTTTGCGGAGATTAAAGTAACCCATATTTCTGTAAAACCCCCATCAGCCTTCCGCGATTTTCCTCCCCGATCTCACACATGGGCAGGCGCATCTCGGAGGAGCAGAGCTTCATCAGCTCGGCGGCACATTTGACGGGAATGGGATTGACCTCGCAGAACATCATTTTCATCAATTTCAAATATTTTTCGTGCAGACGGCGGCATTCCTCGATGTCGCCGTCAAACCATTTTTGGCAAAGGTCTGCCATCTCGCGAGGAATAATATTTGACACCACCGAGATCACACCCGAGCCGCCAAGGGCAAGCATCGGGAGCGTTTGGTCGTCGTTGCCCGAATAGATATCAAAATCATCACCGCACTCGGCAAAAAGCTCGGCAATGGCGCTGACGTTTCCCGAAGCCTCCTTGACAGCGACGATATTTTCGTGCTTTGCAAGCGCTTTGTAGACGGGGAGCGTGATGTTACAGCAGGTGCGTGTGGGCACGTTGTAAAGGATGATCGGCACCGTCGACGCGTCGGCAATCCTTTCAAAGCTTGCGATAAGCCCCTTTTCGGTTGCCTTGTTGTAGTAAGGCGTTACCACCAAAAGTCCGTCGTAGCCAAGATCTGCGGCGAATTTTGACATTCCGACGGCGTGTGCTGTGTCGTTAGACCCTGTGCCCGCGATCATCGGCACTCTGCCGTCCGCCCTTTTGAGCGCGAAATCAAGGATCCGATGATGCTCTTCGTCGGAAAGGGTGGCGCTCTCACCTGTGGTGCCGCAGATCACAAGAGCATCGATCCCGCAGTCTATCTGACGGTCAATAAGGCTTCCGAGGGCTACGTAGTCGACGTCGCCGTTCAAAAACGGCGTTATGAGGGCGGTCGCCGCGCCCTTAAATATGGATTTTTTAGTCATAAATATGTCCCCTTTGCGGTAAAAATATGGTTTTTGCTATTGCAAACACCTTGTTTCTATGATATAATTACTGTGAATAATTGTATATTAAAAATATATGCCTTTCGTGACGCTTTGGTCACGAAAGGGCAAGCTTTGGAGAGAAAATGAACAAAGAAAACAAGGTAATCATAAACGAAAAAAAGCCCACCGATCTGCTAACGGCGGATTTTGACTACTATCTGCCCGAGGAGCTGATCGCTCAGCACCCCGCAGAAAAGCGCGACCACAGCCGCCTCATGGTGCTTGACAGAGCCAAGGGCTCTATCGACCACAAGCATTTTTACGATATCCTCGACTATATAAATCCAGAGGACGTGCTGGTTATTAACGATTCCAAGGTCATCCCAGCCCGTATCTACGGTCACGTGGAGGGCAGAGAAGAGGCACTCACCGAGCTGCTTCTGCTCCGTCAGGGAGAGCTTGACACCTGGGAATGCTTGGTCAAGCCCGGCAAGCGCGCAAGGATCGGTATGAAGCAGGTCTTTGGCAACGGCGCGCTCATTGGCGAGGTGGTCGAGATCACCGAGGAGGGCAACCGCCTCATCAAATTCGACTACGACAGAGAAAAATACGAAAACATATACAACGTGCTCCACGAGATCGGTCTTATGCCCCTGCCGCCCTATATTACAGAGCAGCTGCAGGATAAAAGCCGCTATCAGACGGTTTATGCCCGTGAAAACGGCTCGGCTGCGGCGCCCACGGCGGGTCTTCATTTCACCGAGGAATTACTTGCAAAGCTCCGCGAAAAGGGCGTTGCCATCGCTCCCGTTATGCTCCACGTGGGACTTGGCACCTTCCGTCCCGTTAAGGCGGACAGGCTTGACGAGCACGTGATGCACACAGAGTTTTTCTCGGTGTCAAAGGAGAGCGCCGACCTGATAAATTCGCGACGCGCCGCGGGCGGTAGAGTTATCTGCGTCGGTACTACCTCTTGCCGAACTCTTGAGAGCGCATCGGACGAGCAGGGTGTGGTTCACGCAATGTCTGCCGACACGGGGATCTTCATCTATCCCGGCTACAAATTCAAGGCTGTCGATGCCCTTATCACCAATTTCCACCTACCGCAAAGTACCCTTATTATGCTTGTTTCTGCCCTTTACGATAAGGAAAAGATCATGGAGGCATACAAGTGCGCGGTTGAGGAGAAATACAGATTTTTCTCCTTTGGAGATGCGATGTTTATTCAGTAAAAAGCAACGCTGCTCTTGACAACCGTAATAATCTGTGTTATACTGATCTTGTGAGAGGGGACGGCACCCATAAGAAAAAACAGAGTCACAAAATATGCAAATTGAGTACAAGGGGGCGACACCCATCGAAAAAAACGTAATTGTAGTTGATGAGCAAGGAAATGAATATGAAGCGACCTACCCCAAGAGGGCGAAAGGTCTTGTAAAATCAGGCAGGGCACGCTTCGTAGACGAAAATAAAATATGCCTTGCGTGTCCGCCGAATGAATATTTGGAGGATAATAAAATGACAGATCACACCACAGATAATATCGTAGAAGTTAAAAAAGCAGAAGAAACCGTATCCGAGACTCTTTCCATAGATTACATCTTGGCTCAAATCGAGAAAATCGTAGAGAACACTGCCTATATCACGGCGGCAATGGATAGTTTAAACAGCGTCCAATCAATCGGCCCCGGCAATATCGGCGCAGAGGAAAAGGCAAAGGGTATTGCCGACGTTGTCAGATGTCGCGAAACCACCAATCAGCAGCTCTTGGCTTTTTACACAAAGGTGTTCACCGATCTTACGGCTCCGAAAAAGGATCCGTTAACGGAAAAAATGGAACTGATAAGAAATGTTCGTCTGTCGATGCTTCAAGAATTGAAGGAATTCTACTGCGAGGATGAGTTGGTGGAACGAGCAGATTCTGTTATGTGCGACATCTCAAACCTTTGCAACGACATTTACTTAACAAAAAACTAAAATCTGAATTGATTTTTTCCCGAGGATTTTCCTCGGGATTTTTTTGCAATAATATATTGACAGTGTCACGATACCGTGATATAATGTGATCGAGAGTAAAATAAGAGGTAAAATTATGTTTCACAAAATAAAAAACGTTGCTGCGCTCCCTGAATACAAATTGAGCGTTCAATTTTCAGAGGGGGTGACCAAGATTTATGATGTAAAGCCCTTATTTGAAAAAATCACATTGTTTGCAGAGCTGAAGGATAATTATGAAGAGTTTGCCTGCGTAACTGTGGACGTTGGTGGTTACGGCATTGTTTGGAATGATGATCTCGATCTTTCCTGTGACGAGCTTTGGGAGAACGGTGTACAGGTCGATACTCCGTTTGACGGATTGATGGCATTCAGTGATGCAACCGAGCTTTGGGGCTTGAATGAAAGTACACTTCGTAAAGCAATTACTTACGGAAAGCTTGTCAACGGTGTTGACGTATGCAAATTCGGTAAGCAATGGGTCGTTTCTGTCGAGGCAATGAAAAGAGAATACGGAAACGGATTTTCGGAGGGGCACAGATGATCTTTACTTTCGGAGATTTCCGCGTAGACGTTGATGTCGAGCGCACGAAAGAGTTTTATATCAACTATGGAAAAACAGTTATTGATGATTGTGGCTGCAAAAGCTGTCAGAATTATTACAAGACAATAATGGGAGCGTCCGAAAAGGTCTTGAACTTTTTTGACTCTCTCGGAATCGATCCTCAGAAGTCTCCCGAGGCAACGTGGTGGGAAACCAATGAAAACGGTATTGCCTATTATACGGCTGTTTTTCATGTTGTTGGCACCGTTATAAGGTCTGTCGATTTGTACAAACCCAACGGTGGTGGCGGCTTGGTCTCTGTTCCTGAAAATCTCTATGAGGTAGACGAAAATTTCAAGGTGGGATTTACGTCGGAGGTCGTTCTCCTTGAAAAAGATTTTCCAAAACCCTGTATTCAACTCGAAATAGATGCCCACTTACCTTGGGTAATTGACTAATAAATAATATTTAATTGTCGAAAGGATGTTACTATGAAAAACGCAATTCATCTTTTACAATCACAGACACCCATTCAGATGCAGAGCAACATCATTACCACCGAGAGTGGCAAGGTCATCGCCATCGACGGCGGTCACAGACAGGACGCCTGCTATTTTATAGATTATCTCAAGCAGATCACGGGGCAGGAAAAGCCCCACATCGACGCTTGGTTTTTTACCCATGCCCATAGCGATCATATGACTTGCTTTTACGAGATCGTGGAAAAGCATTGGGATGAGATCGAGGTCGACAAAATCTATTACAACTTCCCCTCGGCGCAGTTCTTCTCCCGCGTGCCTCACCCCGACAAGGGTGCGACGGTGACAGCAGAGGAATTTTACGCGCTTCTGCCTCGCTTTGCCGATAAGATCTGCATCGTCTTCGGCGGCGACACCTACGAGATCGGAGAGGCAAAGATCGAGATCCTTTATTCCCCCGACTACGAGATTGAGGCGAACGTTTGCAACAACACATCCATCGTTTTCAAGGTAACCCTTGGCGGCAAGACCATCCTGATGCTTGGCGACGCGGGCATTGAGTCCGGCAACAAGCTTCTTGCAAAATACAAGGGCACAGGTATGCTGAAGGCCGACGTTTGCCAGATGGCTCACCACGGACAAAACGGCGTTACCAAGGAGTTTTACGCAGAGGTCGCTCCCGAGGTCTGTCTCTGGTGCGCGCCCAAGTGGCTCTGGGAAAACGACGCGGGCAAGGGCTTTAACACCCACGTTTTCAAGACCGTTGAGGTGAGAGGATGGATGGACGAGATCGGAACCGTTAAGAAAAACATCGTCGATATGGACGGCACACAGGAGTATCTGCTTTAATGAGTGACAAGATAAAAATTGCGGCGGTAACGGGGCCGACGGCATCGGGCAAGACCGCTCTTGCCATCGAGCTTGCCAAGCGCCTTGACGGAGAGATCATCTCCTGCGACTCGATGCAGATCTATCGGGGAATGGATATCGGCACGGCGAAGCCCACGAAAGAGGAGCTGGCGCAGGTGCCTCATCATCTCATCGACGTTCTGCCCGCCGACGCGCCCTATTCCTGCTCCGATTACGTCAAGGACGCGGAGCGGGCGGTTGAGGACATCGCATCGCGGGGCAAGCTGCCGATCTTTTGCGGAGGTACGGGACTTTATCTCGACCGCTTCCTCAAGGGCGGAAACGACGACGGAGCGGCCTGCGACGACGCTTTGCGCGAGGAGCTGAAGCGCTTCGTGGACGAAAAGGGAATCGACGCGCTTTACGAGCGGCTGGTTGCGCTGGACCCCGAGGCGGCGGCAACGATACATAAAAACAACGTCAAAAGAGTGATGAGAGCCATTGAGATCTGTCTCGTCACGGGCGAGAAAAAGAGCGAGATCGACAAAAAGAATGCCGAGATCGTGGACAAGTACGATCACAAGGTAATAACCCTTGCTTTTGAAAACAGAGAGCTGCTTTACAGGCGCATTGAAAAGCGTGTGGATCAGATGATCGACGAGGGCTTGGTTGCCGAAACCCGCCGCCTTATGGACGAGGGTGTTTTCGAGCGCTCGGTCACAGCCGCGCAGGCGATAGGATACAAGGAGCTCTTCCCCTATCTTCGGGGGGAAGCAAGTCTTGAGAGCTGTATCGAGGAGCTGAAGACGGCGACCAGAAGATACGCGAAAAGACAGGTCACCTGGTTCTCGGGCAAGGATTATGCCCACAAGGTATTCGTTGACGACGGAAAACAGTTAAAAACATTTGAAGATATTGTAAATATTTCGCTAAAACTCTTTTAATAAAGTTCGTAGTATGTTATAATAATTGAGTGTATTTATTATTATAAAGAGCCGTGAGGCGGGGAGCGATTACAGTGAGGATCAAAAAAGGAGTCAAAACCTATAAGCAAGCGGCGGTAAACGCCGTTATTCTTGCTGTTATCCTTTGCCTGTTTCTCTATATGGGCATCCAATTTTCGCGTAATTTCTCCACGCAGGTCTCCACACAACGCACCCAGATCATCACAGACACCGAATACGTTTCGCTGACGGGATATATCTTCCGCGACGAGACCTTGTGCCGACAGGCCGAGCCCGGCGTTGCCGATTATCTGGTAAGCAACGGGGAAAAGATTGGCGTTGGAATGCCTTACGTTGATTTCTATCCGATGGGAAATGTCAGCGACAGGGAGCTTCAAAAAAAGCAAGCCGAGCTGAACGACGTATCCGAGCAGATCTCGCGTCTGCAATCGGGACTCAGCGGCGGTGGCACTGTCTCCGATCTTGCGCACATCGGAAAAACACTTTCTCAATCCTATTACGCATACATCAATGCGATTACAGACCACGATTTTGCCGCGGCGGATAAAAGCGGTGAGCTTCTGCTTGACGCTATCGTTGATCACACGGTAGTCACGGGACACGACGGCGCCGCCGAAAGCTCCCTCGCGGTGCTTACGGCAGAAAAGCAAGAGCTCCTGAAAGGCCTCGGAAGCTCGGCAAATCGCTTATACAGCAAGGAGAGCTGCTACCTCTTCCACAGCACCGACGGTTACGAAAGCACGTTTGCCTCGGGAAAGCTGGAGGGGTTAACCCCCGACGGACTTGCGGAGCTGGTCAGCTCCAAGCCGGCTGAGTACGGCGCGGACGTGATCGGCAAAACGGTCTACGACCCAGAATGGTTTCTGGCGCTCCCCACAGACGAGGCAACCTGCCTGCGCTTTACGGAGGGCATGAATTATCAGATCACCTTCTCGGGCGGCGGCAAAACCGTCAGTATGGTCCTGCAAAGGATCTGCATCGACGAGAGCGGCGACGGGGATGCTTATCTGCTTTTCTCCAGCTACGATCTCGCGATCTCGGGCGAGCTTCTCAGAAACCAAAACGTCAAGATCCTGATGGATTCCTGCACGGGATACCGCATCCCCACGGAATCGCTGACCAAGCTGTACGGCGAGGACGGTGTGTTCATTCAGGTGGGCAATATGGTAGAGTTTCGAAGAGTCACGGTCATTGGCGCGGGCAACGGTTATCTTATCGTCAACACCTATCAGCAGGACCTTGACGAGGGAACCGTCAGCGAGATCCCGTATCTGAACGTCAACGATCTGATCATTACCTCAGGCAACGACCTGTACGACGGTAAGCTGCTTGATTAAATTAACCGGAGATATTTATGAATTACGCATATCTGGACGAAAACGTTCGGGACATACAGGAAAGGATCCGTGCCGCGGCTCTTCGAGCGGGCAGAGGTGCGGAGGAGATCACCCTGCTGTCCGCTATCAAAAGCGCCGACGCAGAGGAGATCAACTATATACACAAGCATCTGGGTATTTGTGACGTGGGAGAGAACCGCGTTCAACAGCTGCTTGAGCGTTGGGACAAGCTTGACCGTGAGGGGCTTCGGATGCACTTCATCGGCTCGTTGCAGACCAACAAGGTCAAATACATCATCGATAAGGTGTATATGATCCACTCCCTCGACTCCGAAAAGCTCGCCGCCGAGATCGATAAGCAGGCGAAGAAGCACGGCATTCAGGCAAGGGTGCTGGTAGAGATCAACTCGGGGGGCGAGGAGAGCAAGGGAGGTATCTCTCCCGAGGATGCGGCGCAGTTCTGCCTGTCGCTCCAAAAATACGACAGCTTGCTGCTGTGCGGCTTTATGACGATGGCTCCAAGGTGCGAGGATAAGCGGGACTATTACGCATACTTTAACAATACTCGCCGTGTCGGCACCGAGATCTGGAAGAACGTGCTCGGAAGAGCGGATGCTCCCGTATTCTCTATGGGAATGTCGGAAAGCTACGAGGAAGCCATCGAGTGCGGAGCTACCGTGGTGCGCGTAGGTCGCAGTATGTTCGCAAAAAAAGAAACCGAATAAAATAAACGAATCAATATAAATGAGCTGAATTCGGGCGATAGCCCGAGACGGAAAGGATGGTACTTCTATGAAAAAAGATTGGCTGAAAAAGATCAAGACCGAGCCCGCAGCAGACGTGGATACCGATTACGATCAGGATTATTATTCTTACGGCAACGCAGAGTCCGCAACCGCTGCAAAGGCGGCAGAGGACAAGAGCGGCCTTTACAACGAATTTGAGGATGACGACATTTCCGGTGTTCGCATCGTGATGTCCGAGGATCCCGCAAAGGAGGTCGCAAAGGCAGAGGTGCTTCTCAAGAGAACCTTCACTCCTCAGACCTGCCACGACAGCCAGGCGATCGTTGACGCGCTGAAGGACGGAAGAGTCGTTGTGATCTGCGTTGAGGAGCTGGATAAAAGCAACTTTGTCCGTATGTTCGACTACGTAATGGGCGCCGCTCACGCGCTGGACGCTAATCTCAACAGATTGGACAGAGACACCGTTCTGATCCTGCCCTACAACGTGGATGAGGATATTTCGGTTGACGACCTTGAGGAGGAGATCCTTCCCGCAGAGGAAGAGGGAACCGACGGCGCTGACAGCTGATCACTCTCACAAGGCAGGAGGTTACTGATTTGCCCGAACCTTTATACGTACTGATCAGATTCGCGATCGTTTTTATCGACGCCATCGTGCTGGCGATGTCTATACGAGCGATCCTCGGATGGTTTTTTGAGCCGGAGGGAAAGCTGATACATTTTCTGTTCGTATTGACCGAGCCCGCGATCATGCCGCTGAGAAAGCTGTTCGCAAAAATGAATTGGTTTCAAGGCTCGCCCATAGATATGTCCTATATTTTCACCTACGTGGCGCTGTTCCTGATACAATTGTTTTTGGAATCTTATCTGGCATAACAGATCTGCAGTAAAATGAAAATGAATTTAACGGATGCACAAAGGCTTCTCGCCTCGCGCGCAGAGGATCATCTTTCCCACGCCGACCGCGGGGAGCTTGTGTGCGGTAACTTTTTAACGCCCTCGGAGGCGGCGTTTTCCCTGACCGTGATGCGTGAGCTTCGTGCGGCGGACAGAGCCTTTTTGTTTGGAGGATACGCCGATGCCGAGCGCAAAAGGATCTTTGTGATCCCATCCTACCTTTCGGACTTCGACGGAGACGCCGAGGAGAAGGCAAGGGAATATTTTGCCGAAGAGCTTCGGGATGCGGTCAAGGCGATCCGCATACAGGGAAGCGGATACAAGGAGCTGTCTCACAGAGATTATCTGGGAGCCTTGCTTGCTATGGGCATCGAGCGCGACGCGCTTGGAGATATCGTGACCCAAGGGGCACACGCCGCAACGGTCTTTTGCACGGGAAAGATCTTCCCATATCTTTTGAGCGGCATTGAGCGCATCGGAGCCGATAAGGTCACCGTCGAGGAATTCGTTCCCGATGAGAGCTTTGCGTCATCAAGAGAGTTTTTGCCCGTTCACGACACCGTGGCATCCAACCGCTTGGATTGCGTGGTAGGCGCGCTGACCAATCTGTCACGCGAAAAAGCGCAGGCTGCGATCCGCTCGGGGCTTTGCGAGGTAGACTATCTGCCCGAGCAGAGAGTGGATGCCGAGCTGAAGGTGCCCTGTACCGTTACGGTGCGCGGATACGGCAAATTTAACGTGCTCTCCTTCGACGGAGAAACACGGCGGGGCAGGCTGCGGCTTGTTGCGCAAAAATACGTTTGATTAAAAATAAAATCTATATATAATTTTGGAGTTAAGACAATGGCTAAAGATTATACGAGTTCACTCAATCTTCCGAAAACAGAGTTTTCGATGAAGGCGAATCTCCCCCAGAGAGAGCCTGAAACACTTAAATATTGGGAAAGCATCGATCTCTACAACAAGATGATCGAGGTCAGAGCCGACGGAAAGGTATTCTCCTTCCACGACGGCCCTCCCTTCTCCAACGGTAACATTCACATGGGTCACGCCCTCAACAAGACGATCAAGGACTTCATCAACAAGTACAAGGCGATGACAGGACACAAGATCTCTTACGTTCCCGGCTGGGATAACCACGGCATGCCCATCGAGTCCGCGATCCTGAAGAAGAACAAGATCGACCGCAAGAAGATGTCGATCCCCGAGTTCCGTTCCGCCTGCGAAAAGTTCGCGCAGGGCTTTATCGACACACAGATGGAGCAGTTCAAGAGACTTGGTCTGATCGGTGATTGGGAGCATCCCTATACCACTATGTCCCCCGAGTTCGAGGCAACAGAGGTCAGAGTATTCGGTGAAATGTTCAAGAAGGGCTACATCTACAAGGGTCTCAAGCCCGTATATTGGTGCCCCAAGGACGAAACCGCGCTTGCAGAGGCTGAGATCGAATATCAGACCGACAAGTGTACCTCTATCTACGTAAAGTTCAAGGTAGCCGATGACAAGGGCAAGCTTGCTTCTGTCTGCGACCTGAATAACACATATTTCGTAATCTGGACAACCACCACCTGGACTCTTCCCGGTAACCTTGCGATCGCTCTCAACCCCGTTGAGGAATACGATCTCGTGAAGGTTGAGAGCGGCGAGGTTTACGTTCTCGCAAAGGCTCTGACCGAGAAGACCCTGAAGGCTGCAGGCATTGAAGGCTACGAGGTTCTCGCAACCATGGCGGGCTCCGAGTTTGAATTTATGACCGCACAGCATCCCTTCCTTGACAGAAAGAGCGTTGTTGTAAACGCAGATTACGTTACTATGGACAGCGGTACAGGTTGCGTTCACACCGCTCCCGGCTTCGGTGCTGACGACTATCAGACCTGCCGCCGTTATAACATTGACATCATCGTTCCCGTCGACGACCGCGGTTATCAGACCGAGGACGCAGGTAAGTTTGCGGGAATGTATTACGCAGCCTCCAACGAGGCGATCCTTGAGGATATGAAGGAGAGCGGCGCGCTTTTGGCGGCTGAGGAGATCGAGCACGAGTATCCTCACTGCTGGAGATGTAAGTCTCCCATCATCTTCAGAGCAACTCCTCAGTGGTTCTGCTCGGTTGAGTCCTTCAAGGAGATGGCTGTTGAGGCTTGTCAGCCCGTTAAGTGGCTTCCCGCTTGGGGTGAAGAGAGAATGATCCAGATGATCAGAGAGAGAGCCGATTGGTGTATCTCCCGTCAACGTCATTGGGGTCTGCCTATCCCTGTATTCTATTGCGACGAGTGCAAAAAGCCTATCTGCAACGACGAGACCATCGACGCGGTTGCAAAGCTCTTTGGCGAGAAGGGCTCCAACGCTTGGTTCCAGATGGAGGCGGCTGAAATCCTTCCCGAGGGCTTCGTATGTCCTCACTGCGGCAAGGCGCACGGCTTCTCCAAGGAGACCAACACACTTGACGGTTGGTTCGACTCCGGCTCCTCTCACTTCGCAGTGCTTCGCGAGAGACCCGAGCTCTCTTGGCCCTCCGACATCTATCTTGAGGGCGGCGACCAGTACAGAGGTTGGTTCCAGTCCTCGCTCCTCACCGCGGTTGGCGCAACAGGCGAGGCAAAGGCTCCCTTCAAGGCCGTTCTTACCCACGGTTGGGTAGTTGACGGCGAGGGTAAGGCAATGCACAAGTCTCTCGGAAACTCCATCAGCCCCGACGACATCGTTAAGAAGTACGGTGCCGAGCTGGTCAGACTCTGGGCGGCTTCCTCCGACTATCACGCAGACGTTCGCTGCTCCGACAACATCTTCAAGCAGCTTTCCGAGACTTACAGAAAGATCCGTAACACCGCCAGAATCATGATGGCGAATCTGGGTGACTTCAACCCCGACACCGATATGGTGGATTACTTCGATATGCTTGAGATCGATCAGTGGATCGTTGCCGAGGCAAATCAACTGGTGAAACAGTGTCTCGACGCATACAACGAGTATGAGTTCCACATCGTTTACCATGCGATCAACAAGTTCTGCACCATCGAGCTTTCTAAGCTCTACATTGATATTACCAAGGACCGCCTTTACGTTGAAAAGGCAGACTCTGCGGCAAGAAGAAGCGGCCAGAGTGCGCTTTACCTTGTTCTCTCGGCTATCACAAGACTTCTTGCTCCTATCATCTCCTTTACAGCAGAGGAGATCTGGAAGTGCATGCCTCACGAAAGCAGTGACAACAAGGAGAGTGTATTCCTCAACGATATGCCTGGTTTTGCAGAAGCATTT
Source organism: Clostridia bacterium (assembly GCA_017462125.1). Next base: position 17,158 of record JAFTRQ010000148.1, read on the forward strand.
GCATGGGAGGTTGCACCTGTTTGCGCGGCATGGGAGAAGCTCTTCCAGTACCGTGACGACGTTATGAAGGCACTTGAGATCGCCAGAGCAGACAAAATGATCGGTAAATCCTTGGACGCAAAGGTCACTGTCTATACCAATGACTCTGATGCCTATGAGACCCTGCACAGATTCTCCGACATGCTTGCCGAGATCTACATCACCTCCGGCGCAAAGGTAGTGAAGGGAGACGCTCCCGAGGGCGCGTACGTTTCCGAATCCGGCATTCTTGCTGTCAAGGTTGAGCCCGCTGACGGCTGTAAGTGCGGCAGATGCTGGTCTTACTCTACCGAGGGCGTTACCGACGAGGATGGCGACTTCCTCTGCGAGAGATGTAGAAAAATACTTCTTTAAAGAACTGTGACTGTGGGGGAGGGAAAAACTTCTTGAAAGAAGTTTTCCCCTCCCCCACACCCCCACCTTTTTCAAGAGTTTTTAATAAAATTTCGAAAGGATAATGTCAGATGACGTCAATCATAATATCGGTCGTACTGATGGTCGTAGCTGTCGTGCTTGATCAGGTAAGCAAGCTGATCGTTGTGTCGAATATGGATCTGCACGAATCCATTGCCATCATTCCCGACGTGTTTCATTTTACGTATATACAGAACCGCGGTGCGGCGTTTGGCTCCTTTGACGAGCACAGATGGGTATTTCTGATCCTGTCAACCGTTGCGATCATTGCCATTCTGGCGTTTCTGTTCTGGAAAAAGCCGCAGGATAAGCTCCTGTTGGCTTCTCTGATCCTGATCTCGGGCGGCGGCATCGGCAATATGATCGACCGCGTACGCTTGGGCTACGTGATCGATTTTCTCGATTTTTGCGCGTTCCCCAATCTGTGGATGTGGATATTTAACGTGGCAGACGCATTCGTTTGCATTGGCGCGGGTATGCTTGCGCTTTGGATGATCCTCGACACGGTGCGGGATATAAAGAAGGAAAAGGCGCAAAAGCTTACCGAAGCCATAGAGACTGCGGTTGTGGACGAAAGCGAAAATAATGCTACCGAAAACGGCGGTGAAGAGCATGACAGTTGAGCCCTTGGACAGATCTGCCGAGCTGCAGGATGATGCCGACGCGGAAAACGATACCGTGCGACTTTCCGTTGACAGCGCAGACGTAGGCGAGCGCATCGACCGTTTCGTCTCGGAAAAAGAGGATTGCTCACGCGCGTTGGCGGTCAAGCTGATAGAAAACGGAAGCATTACCGTTTGCGGCAAGGCGACCGTAAAAAATTACAAGCTCCGTATGGGCGACCTTGTACAGATCGTCTATCCCGAACCAACCTGCGACGAGGCCTTGCCCGAGGATATTCCTCTTGACGTGGTGTATGAGGACGGTGACATTATCGTCATCAACAAGCCTAAGGGAATGATCGTTCATCCCGCAACGGGTATCTATACGGGAACCCTTGTAAACGCTCTGCTTTATCATTGTAAGGACAGCTTGTCGGGCATCGGCGGAGTGATCAGACCCGGAATCGTCCACCGCATTGACAAGGACACCTCGGGGCTTTTGGTTGTTGCGAAAAACGACGAGGCGCACCTGTGTCTCTCCGAGCAGTTGAAGACCCACGAGGTCAGCCGCGTTTATCACGCGATTGCCATCGGCAATATCAAAGAAGACAAGGGAACGGTTGACCGTCCTATCGGAAGACACCCTGCCGACCGCAAAAAAATGGCGGTCGTTACCGACCCTGCAAGGCAGGCAAGGGAAGCGATCACCCATTTTGAGGTTATGGAGCGCTTTGAGATCCCCACAGGACGCTTCACCTACGTCAAATGCAAGCTTGAAACGGGCAGAACGCATCAAATCCGCGTACACCTGTCGTCTGTCGGCCATCCCTTAATGGGAGACCTTGTTTACGGCGGCGGTAACACAAAATTTGAAGCAAGCAGTAAGGAGCTGATCAGCGGTCAGTGCCTCCATGCCAAGGAGCTGGAGCTGACTCACCCGAGAACGGGAGAGAAGATGCGCTTTTCTACCGAATTGCCGCGGGAATTTACAGAACTGTTGGAAAAGCTGCGAAAACAGAGCTTTTGAGATTACAATTTTGATTTTTCGGGATGTTGTAGATCCGTAGGGCGGGGGCTTGCTCCCGCCGTTGCGTTGGTTCAAATCGTTCATCACGGCGGGAGCAAGCCCCCGCCCTACGGTTTGAAAATGACGTTCATCCTCACCATTAAATCGCAATTTAACACACTAAACACAAAGAAAGGGTTTAATTATGCACGACGAACTTACAGCCGTTGATATAAAGAAAATGCAGGAGGAGGTCGACTACCGTATGTGCGTTCTGCGCCCTCAGCTTTTAGCCGAGGTGCAGAGGACGAGAGAATACGGCGACCTCAGTGAAAATGCCGAATACAAAGAGGCAAAAAGAGAAAAGAACAAGAACGAGAGCAGAATTCGCTATCTGAAAAATATGATCGCTACAGCAAAGGTCATTAAGGTCAAGCAGCAGGACGATGCCGTCTGCCTCTTCGACACCGTTGCCTTTTACATCGAGGAGGACGACGAGGTTGAGGAAAGACAGATCGTGACAACGCTCCGCCAAGACTCCCTCAAGGGTCTGCTCAGCAAGGAGTCGCCCCTCGGCAAGGCTCTCCTTGGCAAAAAGGTGGGCGACCGCGTCTTAGTCAAGGTCAACGATAACTACAGCTATTACGTCGAGATCCGCGAGATTAAAAAGGGTCACGACGACGAAAGCATCCCGATCAGCAGTTATTGATCGGAAAAGCAAAGAGAGAGGAGCGCTTTTTGAAAAACGCTCCTCTCTCTTTGTCAACTCGGTTATTCTATTCCAACAACGTCGTATCCCGCATCCTCAACCGTCTTTTTGAGAACGTCGTTTGCAACGTCGGCATTGAGGGTCACCACAGCGGTTCCGCTTTCGTGGCTGACCTCAGCGGACTCAACCTGCTCAAGTGCTTCAAGGCACTTCTTCACTCTGCCCGAGCAATGGGGGCACATCATTCCTTCGATCTTCATTGTCTTTTTCATCATCAAATCTCCTTTTTCTTCCGTCAAGGTCACCTCGACCGCGACGGGATTTTTATTTGTTTTTTTAGATCTTACAGGTTTTGTAATATTGATCAGATTCAGCCGCAGGGCATTGCTGACCACGCAGAAGCTGGAAAGCGACATTGCAAGCGCGCCGAACATCGGATTCAATTGCCATCCGAACACGGGGATCCACACACCCGCCGCCAGCGGGATGCCGATCACGTTATAGAAAAACGCCCAGAACAGATTCTGACGTATGGTGCGCAGGGTAGCGCGGCTCAGCTTGATCGCCGCAGGCAGATCGGACAGCTTGCTCTTCATCAGCACCACGTCTGCCGCGTCGATGGCAACGTCGGTGCCGGCACCAATGGCAATGCCGGTGTCGGCAACGGTGAGCGCGGGCGCGTCGTTGATGCCGTCGCCAACCATAATCACTTTGCCTTGCTTTTTCAACTCCGCCACAACGTCCGCCTTGCCGTCGGGAAGCACGCCTGCAATCACACGGTCAACACCTGCCGCCCGTCCGATGGCGCGCGCCGTTTTTTCGTTATCACCGGTCAGCATAATGACCTCAAAGCCCATGCTCTGCATTTCGCGGATCGCTTCGGGGCTGTCCTCCTTGATCACGTCGGCTACCGCGATCACACCCAGCAAACGGTCTCCGCAAGAGAAATACATCGGGGTCTTGCCTTGCTCCGCAAAGCCCTCGGCAACGCTCCGCAGCCTTTCGGGAACAGGACACCGTTCCCCGATAAAGGCAAGATTACCGCCGCAAGCAACCGCGCCGTCGATCTTACCCACAACACCCTTTCCGGGAACAGCCTCAAAATCATTGACGGTAAAGACTTCAGCGCCCATTTTCTCGCCGTGCGCAACGATTGCCGTCGCAAGCGGATGCTCGCTCATCTTTTCCAAGGATACCGCAAAGCTTAAAAGCTCTTTTTCCGTATGCTGCTCCGCAACCACCACGTCGGTTACGGCAGGCTCACCCATCGTGATCGTACCCGTTTTATCCAGCACCGCGATTTTCGCGTGTCCTGCCATTTCAAGAGACTCGGCGGTTTTGAAGAGAATGCCTTTTTTGGCACCCACACCGCTCCCCACCATGATAGCGACAGGTGTGGCAAGACCTAACGCGCAAGGACAGCTGATCACAAGCACCGAAATTGCCCTTGCCAAAACAAAGCCGACGTCCTCGCCCACAATGCCCCAGACCGCGGCGGTCACAGCGGCAATGGCAAGAACCGTGGGCACAAAGATCGCCGAAACCTTATCCGCAGCCTTTGCGATGGGCGCCTTGGTTGCCGATGCATCGCTGACGATCCTGATGATCTGCGAGAGCGTGGTGTCCTCGCCGACCCGCTCGGCCTCACACGTGATAAATCCCGACCTGTTGATCGTTCCCGCGCTGACCTTATCTCCGATCATTTTATCAACGGGCAGGCTCTCACCCGTCAGCGCAGACTCGTCAACAGCGGTACTTCCGTCGGTCACAAAGCCGTCCACGGGGATCTGCTCTCCCGGACGAACCACAAAAAGCTCGCCTTTCTTCACCTGCTCTACGGGAACTGTCAGCTCCTTGCCGTCGCGCAATACCGTAGCGGTCTTGGGCGACAGATCCATCAAGGACTTCAACGCGTTCGTGGTCCTGCCCTTGGAGATCGCTTCAAGCAGCTTGCCTACGGTGATCAGGGTCAGGATCATTGCCGCCGATTCAAAATAAAACTCGTGAAGATAATGGGCGGCTGTGGCCAAATCTCCGCAAGCCTGCGCATCTGCCATCAAAAACAAGGCATACACGCTATAGACGAAGGATGCCATCGAGCCCAAAGCCACCAAGGTGTCCATATTGGGCGCACGGTGAACAAGCCCCTTAAATCCGCTGATGAAGAACTTTTGGTTGATCACCATCACGATTGCCGCCAAGAGCATCTGCAAAATGCCTATGGCAACGGGATTTTGCGCCAAGAAGCGGGGCAGAGGCCACGACCACATCAGGTGCCCCATGGAAATATACATCAAAAGGAGAAGGAAGCCCGCGGACGCGATCAATCGGTTGCGCAAAACGGGAATCTCCTTGTTCTCAAGCGCGTCGGAGGAATTCTCCTTCGCGGCTTTTTCGGTCGAGCCATCAGCCGCGTGCGCTCCGTAGCCTGCCGCCTCAACCGCGGCGATAATGGCTTGGTCGGAGGCTTTTCCTTCCACTCCCATCGAGTTGGTCAAAAGGTTGACCGAGCATAGCTCGACTCCTTCAACCGCCTCAACCGCCTTTTCCACTCTCGCTGAGCAGGCGGCACAGCTCATGCCTGTCACGTTAAATTTTCTCATATGAATACCTGCTTTTATTATTTCATTAATCTGCCAAGCAGCGAGATCAGCTCGTCAAGCTTTTCGCTGTTGCCGTTTTTAACGTCCTCCTGCACACAGGTGCGGATATGCTCGCCAAGCAGCTCCTTGTTAAAGCTTCCAAGCGCCGCGGAAACTGCGGAGACCTGTACCAGAATATCTGCACAGTATGCATCCTTTTCCACCATAGCGCGAATCCCGCGGATCTGTCCTTCAATGCGGCTCAGGCGATTGATCAGCGCCTTTTTTTCGTCCGGGCCGCGCAATTTCGTCCTGTCACAACAGCATTTTTCCATAAACTTGTACTCCTTTGTGTATTTATCTACAACCTATTATATACCCCCTCGGGGTATTTGTCAAGAGGTTTTTTAAGACTGTAATGATAAATATTTCTTTCAATAATTATTTATGGCGATTCCTAAATGACAGATTTTCCTCGGGAGGAGCTTTTTGGGTGCGGTTTTATTGAATTTTCCGTTGACAAGAAAGCTGTTTTGTAGTAAAATATCTTTGATCTTTTATTCAAACGGAGGTAAGACCAATGAAAAAACTCCTATCCATCACTCTGGTGATCCTTACACTCTTATCATTTGCGGCCTGTGATCATAATGCTGCAGATGATCCTTCCACATCCTCCGACAGCACGTTGGATTCCACACTTGAAACTACCGATACGCAAACAAGCGCAGATATAACCACCAATACGGAGGCTTTGTCAAGCACCGATGCACCTTCGGAAACCGAAACGCCCTCGGAAACCGAAGCTTCTTCGGAAACAGAAAAGCCTTCCGAAACAGAAACACCTTCCGAAACAGAAACACCTTCCGAGACCGAAGAGCCTTCTGAAACAGAAGAGCCTTCCGAGACCGAAGGCCCCGTTGAAGAAACCGTCCCTATGGTCGGATTCGTTATCGATACCCAAGTATATACGACCAAATTTCAGGACGGCAAGGACATCCACTTAGAGGGACTTGATTCGGGTATTTACTCAGCGCCCGACCGCTCCACCTCCTGCGGAGCTCTGACCGACGGCACCAAGGTAACCGTGATCGAGGTCTGCTTTGAAGGCGACGATATTACGGTAGGTTGGGCAAGAATACTTGTCGGAGCTTCGAGGTGGGAGACTTACATCCGCACCTCTCAGCTCAAATGCTTCGTTCTGCACGAGGTAGGATTCCCGATCGCGCCGGAGCAGTTGATCGGTAAAAGTCAGCTTGTAAGCAAATTGAGCGAGACCGAAAAAGCAACGATCGAGGCAAGCTTTCTTGCAATCGGCTACCAAACCGCCTATATGGAGGATGGCAGCACCATGTTCGTTTCCAAAGAAAACTTTGAGGATCAGCTTATCCAGAACGCCGACGGAAGCTGGACAGAGCACGACGGCGAGGGCAATGTCTACCGCTATTTCGACAGCTGGCAGTACGAGCTGCTGGAAGAATATGATATCCCCACCGACCGCGAGGTGCCGGAAATGAAGATCGCTCTTCTCGGTGTCTCCTCACTTGAAGGGGTTGCCGTAAGCTTTGCGCCCGACGTAGCTCTTGAAAATATCAAAGCATATGCCGAAGAGCTGAAGAACTTTGGCTACACCGTCGAGCTTACCGAAGCGGAAAACGACGGCGCATACGTATTCACCGCCTCAAATCAAAATGAGTACGTAGTTCTTTTGGCCTACTCGGAGGGCCAAGGTGCAATGACCGTCAAGGAAGCGGTCAACGATGCCTTTGACCTTGCCGCATTTATGCAAAGCGGTGACATCATCGGCAATTATCCGTCCGAAAAGCTTGAGAAATTCGAAAGAGATATTGCGGCAAGCGGCGGCAGAGTGGAGCATCGCGCAAAATCCACCCTTCTCGTCTTCCCCGACGGTACTGCCGAGCAGTTCTATGATGGCTCCTGGCTGCTGGAGACCGACACTCTCGCCTCAACCACAGGCGGATATTTCCCCCAAAATGCCTATACCGCACAGCTTATGTCGGTTTATCCGTCAACCTACGGCTTCACAAACGGTGAGACCGTACTCTATAAACAGGACAATCTGTTTTTGGCAGCCTTTTCCGACGCCACCGTGGCCAAGGCGAAGCAGTTCACCTCGGCATTGGTCATAAGAGGAGCCTTTAGCTTGAACGTTTATGAGTCAGAGGGCGTAAACGATGGCGTTGCCGTCTACTACTTCTATGCCGAAAGCTATAATTACGCGATCGAGTTTGAATGCGCGGAGGGGCAAGCTGCCACCATGGCGATCACACAGATCGAATCAGCCGGCTGATCTTTATATTAGATATACATAAAAAACTGTCCGTCTTCTTTGGGAAGGCGGACAGTTGCTGTTCTGAAAATCACCACTCGATCAAAAAAACCTCGTTGGGCTTGACAGAGTGAATCGGCGCGGACCAGGAGAGCAATCTTTCCTGATCGATCACGTAGAAGCGCGCGTCTGTAAGATCGACTCCGTCGATGCGAAGGGGTTGCGTCGCTTTCGTAAGATTGGAGATCATCAAAGCGTGCTTTTTGCCGTTTGATGCCGCAATGGCGTAAAGCCTCGGGTTGTCGCTGACGCATTCCACCTCGTTGCCAAGCTTATAAAGCCGGTTGAATGCTACCATAGAATAATATGCGTGAATGGGCTTCTTGGTCTTGATGTCGAAGAGCGGACAGTAGGGCGCGGTGTTGGCGCGCATATCGTAGATGCACATTACGTCGGTAAAGCCTCTCTGCATCGCGATCATCATACCCGCAACCTCAGCCGAGTGATGCGCCGTTCCGAATTCCTGGGGATAGGGATTCCACTCGTTGATGTGGGTCTCAAGCCCGCCATAGCCCAGCTTCTCAAGCTCAAGGTGGAGCCAAGCGTCCATTCTTTCAACGCGGTCAACACCTGCATAATTGTGCCAGGAGAAGAAGTCGATGGGAGCGCCGTGCTCCTTGATATACGCAAAGAATCCGTAGAAAAAGTCCATCAAGGATTGCTCGTGCGCGTTGGGAGGGATCGTGCCCTTCAGCTGTGTGGTGGGATCAATGTAGTCCACGGGAGCGATGGCGTAGAAGCCGCAGCTTGCGTAGCCGCCGATCTTGAGGTGCGGGAAGCGCGACTTCAAATGAGTGGCCGCAACGGTGTAAAGCTCGTAATACTGCTCGGGCGTGCCGTTCCACATCATCTTGTCCTGAACCTCGGGCTCGTTCCAGATCTCCCAATAGCGAATGTTGTAATGGAAGCCGTCTGCCCAGCCCTCGGTGTAGTGCATGATGATGTGCTCGCAGATGCGCGCCCACTTGGCATAATCCTTAGGGGGAACGGTGTAATAGGGCTTAACAAGAGCCTGATTTTCAATGGCAACACCCAAACGGTAGTAAGGCTCGATACCTGCCTTGATCAGATTGGTGATCAGCAGATCGGTAAACGTGAAATCATAGTTGGCGGGGTCATTCTCATCGGCGTCAAAATTGCGGAAGATGTTGGGGATGTCAACAAAGCGGTTGCTTCCGAAGGCACCGCCCACGTCGTGCAAACGGGAGAAGGGAATACCTGCCTCGGTGAGATAATGATACATTCCCGGGCTTGTAGGGCTCGGAGGCTGACCGCCACCGTGCATGGGCTTCATCTTTTTGACAGTTTTCGTAAGATCAATATTGATAACAGACATAATCTTCCTCCAAGGTTAGCTTTAGTTTATTGTAACATAAAAAGCACAAGGTGTCAATTATTTTTTCGTACTACACAAGGAAAACCGCCTGCGGAAAAAAAGATAAAATATTTTTCAAAAAGCTATTGACAAACCGACTTTTTTGTGGTATTATATTTTAGTCGCAGATAAAATATGTTTTAGAAGCCGAACATTTACGGAGAAGTCGCGTAGCTGGTCGAGCGCGCACGATTGGAAATCGTGTAACCGTCAAAAGCGGTTCGAGAGTTCGAATCTCTCCTTCTCCGCCAACGAAAGCCACCCAAAAGGGTGGCTTTTTTCGTTGGCGGAGAAGGGAGATTCGAGCAGGAAAGAAACACTTCGCGGTTCGAGAGGGAGAATTCGCCCACGCCGCCGGTGGCGGATGAAGTGGGCGAATTCGAGTGGCAGTCTCCCCGTGAGCGCAACCGAACGAATAATTTGCGAAGCAAATAGTGAGGGCGGCGCGAACGGTTGGAGACAACAGTGCAAGCAGGGCAACGCCCTGCGCGATACCTCACTTTAAGATAAGCTTCAATAGTTATATTGCCACCCAAAAGGGTGGCTTTTTTCGTTGGCGGAGAAGGAGAGATTCGAGCAGGAAAGAAACACTTCGCGGGTCGAGAGGGAGAATTCGCCCACGCCGCCGGTGGCGGATGAAGTGGGCGAATTCGAGTGGCCGCCCTACCGCAAAGCGGAACCGTTGCCCGACCATTTCATCGCCGCTTTATCTTCAAGTTGCAACAGTGCAAGCAGGGCAACGCCCTGCGCGATAATCTCTCCTTCTCCGCCAAATATAAACCACAATTCTGATACAAAGGGATTGCGGTTTTTTTGATTTTGTGATATAATTTTAAAAAAGGAGGGACCGATATGCATTTTGATTTTTTGAAAGAATTATTTTCAGAATACGTCGTTGATATTTGTTTTGAAGAAGATGGCGAAACCGTTTATATAAGGAATAGTCTGTTTGATTTCCCAATAGTAGTGGACTATTACCCTGACGATTACTACAAATATCTTTTGCGTTTCGCAACACAACATAGAGATACATCTTCAAAAGACGATTTGATAAGTTATATTTCCTCTTTTACAAATGCAGAAAAGGCTGCTATTGAATTTTACAAAGACGGGATGAACTGTTTTGGTGGAGAGATCGAAACCGCTGTTTTGAATGACTTAACTTACAATTCTTTGAGGCTTAAGTTTGGTTATCATGATCTTAAAGATTATACGTTTAGCGTAAGGGCGTGGGACAAAAGATTTTGTTTTGATGCCCATTTTGAGAAAGATGCTTCCGGCAATGTAATCATTGTAAAAAAATTTGTATCATAATTAGTATTTTTTCCTGCGAATCGAGATTCGAATATTCGAGAAACACTTCGCAGTTTCTCAAAACTTTCACCGCAATTCCAAAAAAGGGATTGCGGCTTTTGTGCTTTTATGATATAATAACAAAAAAGGGGGGTGAATTTGTGAACAATACTATTTTAAATCAAGAGCCGGATGTTGAAGTTCTATTTGAATTTATCGGAACAAGAAAGAATCCTGTTGCGAATGGTTATCGTCCTCATCATTTAGTGATGGACAATTATTTGACAACCGGTGTCCATCACTACTATGAAGTTCAAACTGTTCCCCCTAACGGTACAGCAAAAGGCACAATAACCTTCATTACTCCCGAGGCATATCCGCACTGTCTATGGGTAGGCAAGAAAATCAGCATTCAAGAAGGTGCGCATATCGTAGGATATGCTACCATACTGAGAATCATGAATCCTCTATTACTTGGCGAATGCGATGCTTAACATCTCCTCAACTCAAAAAGAATAACATTTGTATCCCAAATGAAGCTCTTAACCAAAGCAAAAAAGAAGTGCAATATAGACTGCAACAACGGTGGTGATTATATGAGCAATAAACGCAATACCTACACATTGACTATTGATACTCCCAATGGGACGATCAACGCACCCGTTCATCACAGCGTGAACGAAAACGATTATAATATGCAAACAACTGTTACTGTTACAATGCAAGGAAAGCAATTGTGCTTTGAGGCAGAAACAACAGAAAAAGCGTTGATCAGCTTTGCCAAATCCTTGCCTGCCGGATGGCACATTCGATCTTGTCTGTCTTGCCGCTATGGCCATTTTTGTCCGGTAGGGAATGCAGACAACGAGTTGTTTTGCGTAACCGAGTTTGAGCCAAAAGTGACCGATGACTTGTGGCACGTTACGGAGGATGATGAGGAGCGAAGCAAAAGAAGCAGGAATCTGTTTCATCTTTGCGATCATTATCTGCCGCAATCGGACGATTATTTTACTTATAATGACTATTATTTAGTAATGAAAAATCATTGAATGGACATAATTACAAGTTTTCGCTATAAGCTATGCTTGGGCAAAAGATCTCAGTAATTGCTTTTATATAAAAAATAGGTGCATAATCACATTATTAAGGAGGCTACTATGACCGTTTTTAAATCTAATGAATGTTCAACAAAGCCGCGCGCCGATATGTTTTTACCCGCTTGGCTGAACGGATTCGGCATCTTTTTGGATATCGTGGCCGTGGCACTTTTGGTTGCTATGTTTGTAACGCAAATTTGGGCACTTGCCATCGGCTTTGTGATTGCGGGATTGCTTGGTGTTGCTGCAACCCTTTGTTGGAAAAACCAGACGATCCGCATCATTGACGAGGAAACCTTTGAGTATTCCACGTTTTTGGGAAAGAAGATCCAATATAAGTTTTCGGATATCAAGGAATTAAGAGTAAATCCGGATTCTATGACCCTGTTTGTAGGGAATGGCAAGGTACATATCGAAGCTATGGTCGTGATTTCGCAAGAGTTGATGGATAAGATCGATTCCGCCTTGGAAAACAATCTGAAATAAGATCTTCGTTTATCAAAATTATCAACGAAAGCTACCCTTGGCGTACCTGCGATAAAGCAGGTGCGCCAACTCTATTCGCCTGCGGCGAGTGATATGCACTTCGTGCGTGATATGTCCTTCGGACGTGATATGCGCTACGCGCGTTGAAAGAAAGAGGCGAATAGAATATCACTGCGACCAATGGGAGCAATATCACTTTTGCGGAGCAAAAATATCACGCCGAGCAAAGCGAGGCATATCACTTTAAAAATCATTACCACCCGACGGTACACCTACAAGGTGTAACATACTATACCTTGCAGGGTAAGGCGTATGAAAAGGAGTACGAACAAAAATGCTCGTACTCCTTTTGTTTTTCTCGGTGGGTCAAACCTGCTTTACGGTAGGAACCCTTCGGGGTAGCTTTTTTGTTGCCGAAAAAACAGAGCGTTTCCCCAAAATCAACACTTCCAAAAATATTTCATTAAAATTCAATAAAGGGATTGACAAGCAGATAGAAAAGTGGTATAATAGCAATACTTTAGTAAATTAAAGTAATAAAGCAATGAAAGCGAGACTTCACCATGAAAAAATTACTTTCCATCTTTTTGGCAACCCTTATGCTCTTCACACTTCTCACCTCCTGCGGTACAGGCAAGAGCGACCTTCAGGCTGTGAAGGATGCCGGCAAGCTTGTTGTCGGTGTTACCGTATATCCTCCCATGGATTATCTTGACGACAACGGCGAATGGACAGGCTTTGACGCAGAGCTTGCGCAGATGTTCGCAGAATCCCTTGGCGTTAACTGCCAGATCGTTATCATCACTTGGGGCAACAAGGTTGCAGAACTGAATTCCAAGCAGATCGACCTTGTATGGAACGGTATGACCGCCTCCGATGAGCTGGATCAGGAGATCGACTTCTCCGTTTCCTACGCAAAGAACGCGCAGGTTGCAGTCGTGAAGAAGGGCAGCACCCTCACCGCTGACGGTGTGAAGGATGCCAAGATCGCAGTTGAAAACGGCTCCGCGGGCGCAACTGTTGCTGAAGAAACCATCAAGGGAACCAACATCAACAAGGTTACCGCAATGGTAGACGCGCTCAGCGAGGTGCTTGCAGGCACAAGTGACGTAGCGATCATCGATATCACTATGGCGCAGAGCGTTGTAGGCAAGGGCTCTTATGCCGATCTTCAGATCCTTGACGGCGCAAGCTACGGCGATGAGATCTTTGCAGTAGGTCTTCGCAAGGGTAGCGACCTGAAGGCAGAGCTTGACGCATTCCTGAAGGCAAAGTATGCTGACGGTACCCTCACCGCGTTGGCTGAAAAGTACAGCGTAGGTCTGAACACAGACGCTCTGAAGTAATTTTTGCTCCTTTACCCAATTAAATCTTACTCTATGGAACTTTTTCTTGAGGTCTGCAGCAAGCTTGGCAGCGGATTTGTTACCGCGCTGTTTCTGTTTGCATTCACACTCATCTTTGCATTGCCCCTGGGGCTTGTGATGTGCTTTTGCACCATGTCAAAATTCAAACCCCTCAGCTTTCTTTCCAAGATCATTGTTTGGGTGCTCCGCGGAACTCCGCTGATGCTGCAGATATTCGCAATTTTTTATCTTCCCGGATTGTTGAACCTTTTCGTCTGGCCGCAGATGAACACCGGCTGGGCGTGGTTTGACAACACCTTTACTACAAGATTTATCGCGGCTCTCGTTGCGTTCGTGATCAATTACGCGGCTTATTTCTCCGAAATCTACCGCGGCGGTATCGAGTCGATCTCCAAGGGGCAGTACGAGGCGGGACAGGTGCTCGGACTTACAAGGCGACAGGTCTTCTTCAAGATCGTGCTGCTGCAGGTAGTCAAGCGCATCATCCCCCCTATGTCCAACGAGATCATTACCCTGATCAAGGACACCTCCCTTGCCAACACCATCGCAGTCTACGACTTGATCTACGAGGCAAAGGAATTTATGACCGTCAAGGGTCTTATCTGGCCCCTCTTCGTGGCAGGCGCGTTCTATCTGATCTTCGTGGGGCTTTTGACGATCATATTCGGAAAGATCGAGAAAAAGCTCGATTACTTCAAGTCTTGACGGAGGGCTGACGAATGAATATTCTTGAGATCAAAGACCTCCGCAAGCGCTTTGGCGACGTGGAGGTGCTGAAGGGCATCAACCTGACCTTGAAAAAAGGAGAGGTCCTGTCTATCATCGGCTCGTCGGGCGGCGGAAAGACCACGCTTTTGCGATGTCTGAACTTCTTGGAGAAGGCCAACCAAGGCGAGATCGCGGTCAACGGAAAAACCGTTTATTCCGCAAAGGAGGGGGAAAAGCCCGTTGTATCCCCCGAGGCACAGCTTTCCTTCGGGCTTGTATTCCAGCAATTTAATCTTTTTCCGCAATACAGCGTTATTGAGAATCTGATGCTTGCGCCAAGGCTGCGCGCTCAGGGCTCGAAAAAACGCAATCAAGCAGAGCCGGACGGCATCCGTCAAAAGGCGGAGGCTCTGCTTGCCACCGTGGGTCTGACAGAGAAGGCAACGGCTTATCCCTGTCAGCTTTCGGGCGGTCAGCAGCAGAGAGTTGCCATCGCGCGCGCACTGATGCTTTCCCCCGATATTCTCTGTTTTGACGAGCCCACAAGCTCGCTTGACCCCGAGCTGACGGGCGAGGTGCTTCGCGTCATCCGCTCTCTGAAGGATTCCGAGCGCACTATGATCATCGTCACGCACGAAATGGAGTTTGCCCGTCACGTGTCGGATCACGTGGTGTTTATGGCAGACGGCATCATCGAGGAGCAGGGAACGCCGGAAGAGGTCTTCGGTAATCCGAAGAGCGAAAAAATGAAAGCCTTTCTGTCCGCAGGCGAGCAGACTTGATGGCAAATCGTTTTGTTGAAGAATCCCGCATTGCGGGATTTTTCTTTTTAGAGGATAATTGCGATTTATAGGTGTCTTTATGTTCATTTCTTGCCCACGTCGGCAAGAAACGAACCAAAGAAACGCCGCATAAGGGGGAGAGGGTCTGACGAGTAAAAAAGCAGACAAGCGCATTTTTACTCGTTACGACATCCTCTCCACCCTTATGAATCCCCCTCACCTGTCGGCATTCGCCGACACCGAGGGATTGTCATACTCGCAGAGGTAGAACCTTCTGCCGCCGCACACATTGTAGCCGTGATCTTAATAAAACCGCTTCCCTTATCGGCGAAGCCGATCTTTCCCGAAGGGAAAGCCTCTTTATATTTAGAACAAATTTCTATTCAACAAGTTATTCTTCACTATATCAACAGCAGGAGTGTTAACATTGCGCTTCGC
>JAFTRQ010000017.1 GCA_017462125.1 Clostridia bacterium
GTGGGGGAGAGGGAGAACTTTTTTCAAAAAGTTCTCCCTCTCCCCCACATATAGCAATATTAACTTTCAAATTGGCTGTTCCAAAGGTTAGCGTAGAAGCCGCCGTTTTTGAGGAGCGTTGCGTGGTCGCCCTTTTCCATGATCTGACCGTTATTCATAACGAGGATCACGTCGGCTTCCTTGATCGTAGACAATCTGTGTGCCACCACAAAGGAGGTGCGCCCCTTCATCATCTTGGCGAAGGCATCCTGAATCTTCATTTCTGTTCGGGTATCAATGGAGGACGTTGCCTCGTCAAGGATCAGCATGGGAGGCAGACAAAGCAGAACGCGGGCGATGCAAAGCAGCTGCTTCTGTCCTTGCGACAGCGCGCCGCCGTCCTCGCCGATCACCGTATCGTAGCCCTTTGGCAACTGACGGATAAAGCTGTGTGCGTGGGCTTCCTTTGCCGCCGCCTTGATCTCCTCGTCGGTTGCATCGGGCTTGCCCATTGCTATGTTCTCGCGGATCGTGCCGGTCTTCAGCCAGGTGTCCTGCAGTACCATTCCGTAGGATCGGCGAAGCGACGATCTCGTAAGATCACGGATATCGTGCCCGCTGACGGCGATCTTGCCGCTGTCAACGTCGTAAAAGCGCATCAGAAGATTGATCACGGTAGTCTTTCCGCAACCCGTGGGGCCAACGATGGCAACTCGCTGTCCGTTCTCAATGGAAAGGTTGAAATCACGGATCAGCTCCCTGTCGGGCGTGTAGGAAAACGCTACGTTTTCGATGCTGACCCTTCCGTCGACCTCTTCCTCGGTAAGCACGTACGCGCTCTCGGAATCGGGGATCTGCGGCTCCGCGTCGATCAGCTCGAAGACTCTCGCCGCGCAGGCAAGGGCGTTCTGCAGCTCGGTGACCACGCCCGAGATCTCGTTAAAGGGCTTTGTATACTGATTTGCGTAATTCAAAAGGCTGGTCAGACCGCCTACGGTCAGCGGAAGACCCGTAAGCATATCCCCGCCACCCGAAATGCAGATCAGCGCGCCCACAAGCGCGACACCTGCGTAAACCAGATTGTTGACGAATCTTGTGCAGGGATTGGTCAAGGACGAATAGAACACCGCCTTCAGCGAGCATTTTGCAAGTCGCTCGTTGATCTCGTCAAACTGCTCAAGCGCCTCGTCCTCGTGCGTGAAGGCCGCAACGACCTTGTGCTCACCGATCATTTCGTCGATCAGCGCTGTCTGCTCTGCTCTCGTTTCGGATTGCTTTTTGAACAAGGAATGGGTGCTCTTGGCAATAAATGCCGCCACAAACAGCGACAGCGGCGTGACAACAATGACAACTGCCGTGATGCTGATATTGATGGAAAACATAATTCCGATGGTGCCGACGATCGTCAAGGCCCCCGTAAAGAGCTGTGAAAATCCCATCAGAAGTCCGTCTGAAAACTGATCGGCATCCGAGATCACGCGGCTGACGGTGTCACCGACGGGATGGCTGTCGATATAAGACAGCGGCAGGGATTGGATCTTTTCAAAGGCATCGCGGCGCAATCTGCGCACGATACCGAAGGTGATGCGGTTGTTGCAAACGTTCATCAGCCATTGCAGCAGAGCCGTCAGCGCTGAGATCACACCGATTCGGAGCAGAATACCATAGATTCCGTCAAAGTCGACTCTTCCCTGCCCGATGGCAAGGTCTATGGCATTACCCACCAATATCGGTACGTAAAGCGTGCCCGCAACAACGGCTACAGCCAAGATCAGCGAGAGGATGAAGAGCCATCTGTATGCCTTCAGATACTTCAGCACCTTTTTGACGGTGTGAGAATAGGACGCGGCATGGCGCTTGTTATTTTTCTTTCCGAAAGCCATTACTGCTCACCTCCCTTGAACTGAGAATCGTAGATCTCCTTGTAGATCGGGCAGGACAATAGCAGATCGTCGTGCTTTCCGATGCCGACCACCGCGCCGTCGTCAAGGACGACGATCTTATCGGCGTGGCTAATGGAGGAGGTTCGCTGTGATATGATGAACACGGTAGGATCGTTTTTCAGATTCTTTAATGCGTGACGGAGCCTTGCTTCGGTTGCGAAATCAAGGGCGGACGCGCTGTCGTCAAGGATCAGAATGGGCGCGTTTTTCGCGATCGCGCGGGCGATGGTCAATCTCTGTCGCTGACCGCCCGAGAAGTTTCTGCCAAACTGCGAGACCGTCGCGTCAAGCTTTCCTTCCTTCTCGGCGATAAAATCTGCCGCTTGCGCTACCTCGAGCGCGTAGTTCAGCTCCTCCTCGCTTGCCTCGGGGTTACCCCACAGAAGATTTGAGCGCACCGTTCCCTTGAACAGCACGGCCTTCTGCGGTACAACCGAAATGCTTTCGCGAAGATCGTCAAGCGCGTATTCCTTAACGTTTTTACCGAACACTCTGACCTCGCCCTCGCTTGCGTCGTAAAATCTCGGGATCATATTAACAAGTGTGGTCTTGCCCGATCCCGTACCGCCGATGATGCCGACGGTCTCACCGCGCATAACGGAAAAGCTGACGTTCTCAAGCGATGCCTCGCCCTCGCCCGTGTAATTCAAGGTCACGTTTCTGAATTCAACCGCAGGCGCGTTTTCAAAGCTCTGCGTGCTGTCAGAGGGCGCGATCTTCATACCGACGGGAGTGTCGAGAACGGCTTGGATACGGTGACCGCAGGCAAATGCCTTGGTCATCAGCACGATGGTATTTGCAAGCTTGACGAGCTCAACGAGGATCTGTGACATATAGTTATACATGGCAAAGAGATCGCCCTGCGTCATATCTCCCGCGTCGATCTGCGCCGAGGAGAGATACACGATCGCAATGATACCGATATTGACGATCACGTACGTTAAGGGATTCATCAGCGCGGTGATCTTTCCGACGAATCTCTGCGAAGCCGTATGCTCGTGATTTGCCGCGCGGAAAGCCTCGATTTCGCTCTCTTCCTTATTAAAGGCGCGGATCACACGGACACCGCCAAGATTCTCTCTGGTCAGAGAGGTCACTCTGTCAAGCTTTCCCTGCACGCTTTTGAAGAGCGGTATTCCCGCAAGGATAATGGTAAATACCACGATCGCAAGCACGGGGATCACCGCAACGAAGGTCATAGCAACCTTTTTGTCGATCACAAATGCCATGATCATCGCGCCAAACACGATGATCGGGGAGCGCAGGAAGAGGCGAAGGAACATATTCACGCCCGACTGCACCTGATTGACGTCACTTGTCATTCTCGTGATCATAGAGGACTTTCCAAGCTTGTCCGCATTGGAATACGACAGCCTCTGCAGGTGTGCAAACAGGGTATGGCGCAGGCCCGTTGCCGTGCCGACGGCGGCTCTCGCGGCAAAATACTGCGCGATGATCGCACAGGTCAAGCCAACGATGCCGAGCGCGACGAGCACAAGACAGCCCTTGATCACGTAGCCTCGGTCTCCGTTTTTGATACCAACGTCCATGATCAGCTTTACAACGATCGGCACAAGCAGGTCGAAGCAAGCCTCAAGGAGCTTGAAAAGCGGCGCCATAACACATTCAAGCTTATAATTTTTCAGATATTTCAGGATCGCTTTCATTCGTTTTCCTTTCATAGTCATATAATACTTCGTTTATTATACCACGAATCCTTTCGCTTTTCAAGGGGTTTGGAAAAGATTGACGAATTTCGGTCTTCTCCAAAAAAACATAGCATATTCACAAAAAAATCAAATTGCAGATAAAAAAAGTCCTTTCGTTTCATAATGAGTTTACAAATAGATGTTAAAATATTAGATGTTAGTTTTTTATTAGTTAGAATGGAGGAAACCTTTTTGCTGAAGCTTAAGAACATCACAAAGCATTACGTTACGGGCGACTCAAGGGTTGAGGCGCTCAAGGGCATCAGTCTTGAATTCAGAGAAAATGAATTCGTTTCGATCCTCGGCCCCTCCGGCTGCGGTAAGACCACGATGCTGAACATCATTGGTGGACTTGACAGATATACAGACGGCGACCTGATCATCAACGGAAAATCCACGAAGACCTTCAAGGACCGTGATTGGGACACCTATCGAAACCACTCCATCGGCTTCGTTTTTCAGAGCTACAATCTGATCCCTCATCAATCGGTGCTGGCAAACGTTGAGCTTGCGTTGACGCTCTCGGGTGTTTCCAAGGCCGAGCGCAGACGCAGGGCTACCGAGGCACTTGAGAAGGTGGGACTCGGTGACCAGCTGAACAAGCGCCCCTCACAGATGTCGGGCGGTCAGATGCAGAGAGTTGCCATTGCCCGCGCGCTTGTAAACGATCCCGACATTCTGCTTGCCGACGAGCCGACAGGTGCGCTTGACACCACTACCAGCGTGCAGATCATGGAGATCTTGAAGGAGATCTCCAAGGATAAGCTTATTATTATGGTTACCCATAACCCCGAGCTTGCCGAGACCTACTCAACCCGTATCATCAAGGTGATCGACGGTCTGGTTACCGACGATTCCAATCCTTATACAGCCCCTGCGGCAGAGACCGAGGGCAAGGAAACCGGTCTGACGAAAAAGACCCGTGAAGTGAATAAGGAAAAAAAGACGTCTATGTCCTTCCTCACCGCTCTTTCCCTTTCCTTCAACAATCTACGCACCAAAAAGGGCCGTACCGTTATGACCTCCTTCGCAGGAAGCATTGGCATCATCGGTATTGCGCTGATCCTTGCATTGTCTACGGGAATCAACGCATTCATCGCGCAGGTGCAGGAGGACACGCTCTCAACCTATCCTCTGACGATTCAGAAAAGCACACAGGATATGTCTGCTATGCTTTCGGCTATGACAAGTGTCTCCGACAGAGAGGATTACCGCGATTCCGGCAAGATCTACGTCGATGAATCGATGGGAACGATGATGAGCGCTATGAGATCCACGGTTGAAAATAATCTCGAGGCCTTTAAAAAGCACATTGATGAGAATTATGATCAGCTTGAGGGGCTTGTTACAGACGTTCAGTTCACCTACGATTACAATCTTCAGGTCTATAACGTAGTTAAGGTTACAGATGAAGACGGAAAAGAGACTCTTGACGCAAGAAAGATCGGTATGGAGACGGTTTTCGATCATATGGGAGAGGCTTTCTCCGGCATGAGCGAGCTTATGGAAATGAGCGGCGGTATGTCTATGGGCCTTGATGTATTCTCCGAAATGATCAACAACCAAAGCGTTCTTGATCAGCAGTATGAGATCGTTGCGGGACATTGGCCCGAGGAATACAACGAGGTCGTATTGGTCGTAAACTCCAATGACCAGATCAGCAAAATGACCCTTTATATGCTCGGTATCCTCGATCCCAATGATATCGATAAGGAAATGGAATCTCTTATGAGCGGTAACTATCAGCCCACCGACGTTCCTCCCTTTACCTACGACGAGATCCTGGATATTCGCTTCAAGCTTCTCACCACCTCGCAGTTCTTTGAGAAGACCGACAAGGGCTATACCGCTCAGGATGCCGACGGCAATACCGTTGAATATCCTGTTTGGACAGACGTGCGCGACAGCTTCAACTATGACGCAAGCTCCTTTGTTAATGATAACGGTATCGAAATCAAGATCTCGGGTATCATTCGTCCCAAGGAGGGTGCGGCTGCAACAAGCATCGCCGGCGCCATTGGCTACACCAAGGGGCTTACCAACTATATTCTTGAGCAGAATGAAAAGAGCGAGGTCATCAATCAGCAAAAGGCGACTCCTCAGAATAACGTTCTGACCGGTCTTACCTTTGAAAGAACCGTCTACACAAGAGAAAATATTCAGGAGCTTATCGACAAGGTGGACAAGTCTACGATGGATATGTTCTACAGCTATATGACGAGCTTCATCAAAAGCGAGGAATCGACCTCTACCCTTCTGAACGTTACACGCTCAAACATCAATACGATGTTTATACTTCTCCCCGAATCCGATCAGGCAACCGTGCTCTCAAAGATGATCGACTCTGCATATGAAAACAATCCTACGGGATGTGATACCGTATTCAGAACCATCTCTTCTATGACGGGCGGAGTTGACGTTACGAAGGAAAACATTAGCATCCTGCTTCCGATTCTCAATAAAATGGAAACGATGCCGCTGATCACAGCCATCGGCATTCCCGGTATCCTTACCCTTGCCGACCCCGCGGTGGTTGAGGAGGTCATCAACGGGCTCAACGAGAATCATCCCGAGCTGGCGCAGTCGCCATTCGGAGCGATCACGGATAAGAATTTCGGTATGATGATAGGCAATCTCCCTGCCGAGGAGCAGGAACAGGCATACGCAACCCTTGTGGATTCGATCAACGAGGGCAACGACACGATGCTTACGATCCTCTGCTCGATCCTTTCCGCGCAGTCGGGAGGAACCGAATTCAACCGCGATAATCTTGCGGAAACGCTTCCCACGCTCCCCGCAGAAGCGGCGATGGTATCCTATATTGCAAGCTCCGGTGTTCTCGGATTTGCCGATTACGCAAGCGAAGAGGTTATGACCGAGGTCTATGCCGAAATGAACAAGCTTATTATGAACCTTGAGGTAAACGACAAGATCTTCTCGCTTTTGCTTGTTGCTATGCCCGACGATCAGTTCGCTCAGATGGAGGAAACGCTTTACGGTATGGCGCCTCAGATCGACGCGACCTATGACAGCGTTCTCAAAACCCTTGACGATGCCGAAAAGGCTGATCCCGCATCGATAAACTTCTATGCCAAGGATTTTGAATCCAAGGAGTCTATTGAGAAGTTCATCAGCGACTACAACACCAAGGTCAATGACGAGTATATCGAGGAATATGAGGCCGAGCACGGTGTAAAGCCCGAGGATCAGTCTCCCGACGTGCTTCAGTACACCGACCTTGTGGGCTCGCTTATGTCCTCCGTTACGATTATCATTAACGCAATCTCCTACGTTCTGATCGCGTTCGTTTCGATCTCTCTCGTTGTTTCCTCGATTATGATCGGTATCATTACCAACATTTCTGTACTCGAAAGAACCAAGGAGATCGGTATTCTTCGTGCGATCGGTGCATCCAAGAAGGACGTTTCGAGAGTCTTCAACGCAGAGACCTTTATTATCGGACTTGCGGCGGGAGCGATCGGTATTCTTTCCACCCTGCTGCTCTGCATTCCGATTTCGGCTATCGTGCAGTATTTTACGGGACTTGACAACATCCGTGCGATCCTTCCTTGGGAAGGCGCGATCATCCTCGTTTTGATCAGCATGGTGCTTACCGTTATCGCAGGCATCATCCCCTCCCGTTCGGCGGCAAAGAAGGATCCTGTTATCGCGCTTCGCAGCGAATAACCGAATTATATTTACTATTTTACAATAAAGCAAAAAAAGAACGCTCATTCTCGTGATGAGCGTTCTTTTTTGTTTTATAAAATGGAAATAACGGAGCTAAAGTCTTATTCTGTAATATCGTCGTCGGATGAAACAGGCTCAAAGTCTTCCTTGGAAGCGCCGCAAAGAGGACAAGTCCAATCCTCGGGAATATCCTCAAAATCGGTTCCGGCTTCTACACCGTTCTCTTCGTCGCCCTCAGCAGGACGGTAAACGTATCCGCACAATTCGCATACAAAACTTCTCATTAATGCAAAATCTCCTTAATAATTTATATATTGAATTTTTAATTTACTGTTTTTCATTCCGCCACGCGGAAATAACATATAATATAATAGTACAACTTATACAAATTGTCAATATGATATATACAACAAATTTTTTTCGTATTCAAATGCATCTTTTATATAAAACATTCAAAAGCGGCAGGTTGTGAAGTCGTAGCGCAAAAAATGAGGTTGGCGGGTGCCAATTGCAGTGTGTTTTTTAATGCAAGTATATGCAATCCGTGGCGATTTGACAGCGAATAATCGAAAATTTGGATGCATAAAATCATTATGCAGTAAATTTACGATCGGAGTCCTTGCAATGGCGTCAAAAACCCGAAGCTTTTTCTTAAACGCGATATCGTTAACGTTCACAGCGCTGTTTATGCGAGGTGTAAGCGTGATCTTCAACGTTTACGTTTCGAACCGAGCGGGCAGCGAGGCTATGGGGCTTTATTCCCTGCTTGGAAGCGTCTACAGCTTTGCCATAACGCTTGCAACGGCGGGTATCAATCTCGGCACAACAAGACTTGTATCCGAGGCGCTCGGCAGGGGGGATATTGCGCAAGCGCGCCGTTCCGCCAAGCGCGCCTTACTTTACTGTCTCTTGACGGGATCGATCGCAACCGTGCTTCTGTTTACGTTGGCACCCGTGATCGGCTCTTCCGTGCTGGGAGACCTGCGTGCGGTCACGCCCTTGCGCTGTCTTGCCGTCACGCTGATCCCCGTAGCGGTCTGCTCCTGTCTTTCCGGTTATTTTACGGGTGTCAGACGGGTCAAGGTCAATGCCGCGTTTCAGGTAGTAACGCAATTTTCCAAGATCGGCGCTACCGTATTTTTGCTTTCCCTGCTCGTTGAGCGCGGAACGGAAATGGCTTGCATTGCCCTTGTGCTCGGAGGCGCGGTTTCCGAGCTTCTGTCCCTTTTGGTTTCGTATATTCTTTATCGGATCGATCTGAAAAAGATGCTGACGGGAAACGGGCAAGAAAACGGCACTTCGAAGCCGATCACGGGCGCACTTCTCGCTATCACCCTGCCCGTAACCTTCAGCGCTTGCATTCGATCTCTGCTTTCTATGCTTCAGCACGTGCTCATTCCTCGCTGTCTCACCGCTTCGGGTGCGAGCTGGTCAGAGGCGCTGTCCTCTTACGGAGCGCTTCACGGGATGGCACTTCCCGTCATTCTTTTTCCCTCCGCGTTTATTTCTGCCTTCGCAGGTTTGCTCATACCCGAGGTCAGCGAATATTGCGTTCAGCAAAACAGCGCAAGGCTGAAGCGCGTTTCTTACCGCGCCTTGACCTTTTCTCTGATCTTTTCCATAGGTGTCTCGGGAATTATGTTGTTTTTTTCGGAGCAGCTTGGCTCGGTGATATATCACAACAGCGAGACCGCGTTGTATATTCGCGTGCTTGCGCCGCTGATCCCCGTTATGTACATAGACAGCGCGGTTGACGCGATCCTCAAGGGCTCGGGGCATCAGGTCTATTCGATGAACGTTAACATCGCCGACGTATTAGCCGCCTGCATACTCGTTGTAGCTCTGATACCCAGCCTTGGGATATGGGGGTACGTAATCTCGATCTACGTGACTGAGATTCTCAATACCACACTCAGCCTCTGTAAAATGATCAGCGTCAGCGGGATCAAGGTCAAGATCCTTCATCAGATCGCTATGCCGATACTCTGCATCATCGGAGCGACGAACGGTGTGAAGCTGATCCTTTCACTCACAAGTCATCCGTTTGGGCAAGTCACCGAGCTGATCCTGCACGTTGTTCTGACAACGCTTGTTTATCTGATCCTTCTTCTTGTGACGAACACGATCGGAAAGGACGAGAAAGAGGTAATCAGCGCGTCTCTTCTCTTAAAAAGCGCTTCACAACGACGGGAAAAAATAATACAGCAATATAAAAACGAGAACCCTGCAGGCTAAAAGCCTACAGGGTTCTCGTAACTATAATGAGTATCAATATATAAACTGAAGTTAAAAGCGCAACTTGTTTACTATCGTATTATTACAGTTTTACTGAGCAGAGCGTCTTGCTTCGAAGCACTTGCTGCAATATACGGGTCTGTCGCTGGAAGGCTGGAACGTAAGCTTTGCCTCTCCGCCGCACTCGCTACAAGTAGCGATAAAGTACTGGCGCTCGCCTCTTTCAGCATTCTTCTTCTTGTCGCGGCAAGCCTTGCAGCACTTGGGCTTGTTCTGGAAGCCCTTTTCAGCGTAGAAAGCCTGTTCGCCGGCTGTGAATACGAACTCCTCTCCGCAATCTCTGCAGGTCAGAGTGATGTCTTCGTAAACAACCTCTTCCACGCCTTCAACTTTTACTTCATTTTCGCACATTGTTTTTTACCTCGCTTTGATGTTGTGTGTAAATTGTCACCCGTACTCCGCTTTTCCAGTAACGGGTTATATATAAACTCTCATTTGAGAATTTACCGTGATTGATCAGCGCTCCGATAGAAAGGAACGCAGTTTTTTTCTGATTCGGTATATTGCGTTGGAAACCGATCTATGATCCTTGACACCCAATGCTTTCGTGATATCGGATGCGGACATTCCCGAAACGTACAGCCACCAAACGCGGTTTTCATAAGCTGAAAGGCTGTTTCGGATAACGCGCACAAGCTCCGCCATGTTTTCCTTGTCTACCAATGCCTGCAAGGGATCCTCCTCTACGGCATCCTGCTGCCCTGCCGACTCAAGCGGAAGGACCGCCTTCTTTTTCCTGCGAAGATACGATCTCACGAAGGAGATCAATCCGTTTTCGATGCAGATCTTGGCGTACAAGCCGAATTCAACCCCTTCGGTTGAATCGTTATAATTGCACACCGCGTTGCAAAAGATAACGAGCGCCTCCTGCCGCAGATCCTCCGCGTCCTGCGCGGTCATATCGGGCAGAGTATGCTTGACGACTTGGCTTTCAAGCAACGGCTTATATCTTGATTTCAGCTCCAAAAAGGCATCCTGACTGCCGTTTCGCGCGCTACGCACCAGCGCGTGCAGGTCAGAGTCCTTTTCATGGCAAGGCGTTTGATCCTGATTCTTCTTATCCATTGAACCTCACTCAGGGTAATATGAATATACCTTTATATATAAATTATATCACCAATATTATAATTGGTCAATAGTTTTTTTCGGCGATTTGTTTGTTTATTTTGACAAAATTCGCCGTCCCGTGGTTAGATTTGCACAAATTTACTGAATATTTTTTGTGCATTAAAATCACGAGGACGGCGATTGTTTGTTTGATTTGCACACAAGTTGCGGGGAAAGTTTGTCGATAATTACCCTACTGTATATATATTATTAACATCGTTTGCAAAAATGATATGTATATACATTAAATATTTGTGCAATTTGTCAATTGAATATAAAATTGATATTGCCGGACAGGAGCGCCATAACGCCCTTGTAAACGACCTCGGGATGATCGCGGAAATTATCCTCCATCCTCTGCGCACGGTGTACGGTATCCACCACCACGCTGTTCTGCATGATCACCTGATCCTTTTCCTTCAGGATGCAGATCACGTCATATCTGCCGTCTTCCCTTTTCTCCACGCGGCTTGATACCTTGATATTACGCTTTTTGAAATCAAGATAGCGAAGCGCGCATTCAAGACTCTTATCGAGCAGAGAAGAAAGGATCTCGCTGTGCAGCTCGGTTGCCACGATCCTGCCCTTGTCGGTGACCATATACATAGGGTCCCCCGCTTCGCTCTGGCAAACCTCCTCGATCAGCTCGGAGTCGAGCATTTCGTGGAAGGATTCGGCAAAATCAAGGTACATCACGTAATCGTTTTGCATCACGATATCGTTCAGCGTGACGTAGTCGAGGGGGTAGTTTATATTCTGCATCAAGTACAGTACGAAAATCTTTACGTTTCTTTTATCTCTGATTCGAGCTCCCATTAAAATCTCCATTCCGCCGCTCACGGGAACCTCCAAGGCTCACTTCGCGGAACCCCTGTGGCGGCACAAAATTATAATCGATGAATTTTGCCGAAAAGGCAACGTTCGTGCGGGAATTACGCCGCAGGCGAGCAGTGTAGCTCACTACCCCGCCTTGCGGTAGAATTACCTATAATTAAAGTAACCTTCTCGTTACTCTCTTACGGTTGGTAATTTGCTTCGTTTGTTCGCAAATAATATTTTACCACAGTTTTTTATTTTTTTCAAGTGTAACAGTTGCTTTTTTTGAAAAAATATGTTATAATAATAAATCATATATTTTATCGGTCTCTGTATTCGATAAAATTTGCATTTTGCGGATATTTTCCGCGCTTGAATCCCGAAAGGAATGGTAAAAACTATGGTAAACGTTGCAATTCTCGGCTTTGGCGTCGTTGGTGGCGGTGTGGCTGAGGTTCTGACTCAAAACAAACAGATCATCGAAAAAAAGCTTGACAAGGAAATCAACATCAAATATATTCTCGATCTTCGCGACTTCCCCGGCAATCCCTTTGAATCTCTCGTCATTCACGATTTTAACGTGATCCTGAACGACCCCGAGGTATCGGTTGTTGCCGAGATGATGGGCGGCTCTCACCCCGCGTACGACTTCTCCAAGGCTTGCCTTGAGGCGGGCAAGAGCGTTGTTACCTCCAACAAGGAGGTTGTTGCGAACTTCGGAGCGGAGCTTCTTGAGATCGCGAATGCGCATGGCGTTGCTTATCTTTTTGAGGCCAGCGTTGGCGGCGGTATTCCGATCATCCGTCCGATGTGCAACGACCTTGCATCCAACAACATCACAGAGGTCAACGGTATTCTCAACGGCACCACGAATTATATTCTGACAAAGATGGCCACCGAGGGCGCAGCCTTTGCCGACGTTTTGAAGGACGCGCAGGACAAGGGCTATGCCGAGAGAAATCCCGCGGCTGACGTTGAAGGACTTGACGCGGCGAGAAAGATCGTAATTCTTGCGGCATTGGCATTCGGCAAATCCGTTTCTCCCAACGCGATTCACGTTGAGGGTATTACAGACATCTCCACCGAGGACGTTCAGCTTGCCAACGAAATGGGATACGCGATCAAGCTTATCGGTCACGCAGAATCGGTGGACGGCAAGATCCTTGCTATGGTTTCCCCCCGACTGATTCCCTACAGCAATCCCCTTTCGGGCATCAACGGCGTATTCAACGGCATTCTTCTCGGTGCCGATATGGTTGGTCAGGTTATGTTCTACGGCCCCGGCGCGGGTAAGCTTCCCACGGCAAGCGCGGTTTGCGCTGACATCGTGGACGTGATCGCGCATATGGAAAGCGGCATCAAGCTCCCCGAGTTTACGGTTGCCGATGAAAGCGACGTAGCCGATTTCACAGCTTATTCCTGCAAGCGTTGCTTTATCTGCAACGACGGTATTCCCGCATCGTTACTTGAAAAGGCGGAGGCAAATGCAACCGCAGGCGGCAAGGTAGTTGCCGTTATCACCTCCGAGATGACCGAGTCCGAGGCGGCAGAAGCCGTTGCAAGCATCGGCAGCTGCAAGGCATACAGACTGCTTTGATCGGCATTTTGAGTCAACGATACATTGGAAAGGCTTGGTAATCTTTTTTGAAAAAAAACAATAGCAAGGGGATCCTTTCGGGAATCCTCGGTACAATTCTCGTCATACTCGGAGTGGTGGCATACGCCATCGTTTCCTCGCTGATCTGCGGCGCGCTTATAAAAGCCAAATTCGGCGGCGAGATCGCTTGCGCGATTCTGACACTTACCCCCGTGGGACTCGGCGTTGCGTTCGTGCTCTACGAGGCGGCGTTTATTATGTGGCAATACAAGCTTTCAAAGGAATCCTCAAAGAATGGCGACGAGGGCGAAAAAGCGGCAAAGCTGTTTCGTCTTGTGTTGGTTGGAGCGATCTGTCTTTCGCTTCTGTTTGCTCTTGTCAGCGCCAACGTATATACGAGGCTTGGCGAGGATTCGATCTCAAAGGTGGTTTTCGTCAGCACCAAGGAATACCGTTGGGATGAAAGATGCGACGTGCTTCGCTACACCTTCTCCTGCGACGAGAACGGCGGATTGACCTTCAACGTGACGATGAAGGACGGCGAGGTAGTGGAGATACTCGGTGCGCAGACCTCCCTTTCCGACGGCTTTAAGGAGAAATACGCCACCGACCGTGTCAATCTTCTGCAATACGTGGCTGAGCTTTCGGAGCAATTCGACAGTT
The DNA here is from genome assembly GCA_017462125.1 of Clostridia bacterium. Next base: position 13,800 of record JAFTRQ010000017.1, read on the forward strand.
GCGAATTCATTATTGACAAAAAGGTCGTGGGCGCGGAATTTATGGAAAAATATTACAAGACCGAAGGGTCTGAGATCTGGGCACAGATCGAGAGGATCATTGCCTCCGAGGTCGGTCAGCCTACAGAATAAAAACTGCCTGAGACGCGGTATTATCCGCTATCTCAGGCAGTTTTAATTTAATTTCTGTCCTTTGTATCGGCGATCTGATCGGAGATCAATCGATATACGCTCTGCACGTTATCGATCATGATAAAAGAGGTCTGCAGATCGTAATTGACAGGCTTGGAGCGGTATCCTCTTCTCCAACCGTCGTTATAATACTCATCGTAGCGTTCAAAGCAGATCGTACCCACGCTTCCCTTCACGTGAGAGAGCGAGATCGTTGGCAGATAGTTGAAATAATACTCGTTACAATTTGTACCGTGAGTTGTTTTGGCTACGATGACAGCCCGACGGTCCGTTACCATATAAACGGTTTTTTTCAATCGTACTTTTTGTCCGAAAGCCATTGTATACACAAGATAAACGCCGACCAGCACGAAGGGGATGCCGAAAAGTCCAAACGCGCCTCCCGCCGCTGTAGCAGTTACCGTCCAGAACACCGCAAAGCCGAGCCAGAAAAACGGAAAGATCAGTTGGAAGGGTGACACGTGAGGCTTTGCGGATTGACACGGTCTTCCAATCCACAAAAGCTGTTCGTCGGGGCTCAAAAACGCTCTCGCCTCGGCAAACAATTCGTTATTCTCATAGTTGTAGCTGTTGTCCATCACATTCTCCTGAAAGCTTATTTCCCTTTGATCCTCTTCCAATATTCCTCGGCGGCCTTTTCGGTTTTATTGTCACCGTAGAAGTAGTATTTTTTATTTTTCAGATCGTCGGGGAGGTATTGCTGCTCCACGTAGCGGTTGGGATAATCGTGGGGGTATTTATAGCCCTTGAAGAGAGGGCTTTGCAGGTGAACGGGAGGTGTGATTCCCTTACCTGCGCGGACGTCCTCCAGCGCGGCATCGACTGCAAGATGCTGTGTATTGGACTTGGGCGCGGTGGCAAGCAGGATCGCCGCGTTTCCGAGTGGAATTCTTGCCTCGGGCAGGCCCAATTCTCTTGCGGAATCACAGCAGGCCTTCACGATGACAGCCGCCATGGGATACGCAAGTCCTACGTCCTCGCTGGCGATGACCTGCAAACGTCTGCAAAGAGAAATGATATCGCCCTGCTCCACCATCTTGGCAACGTAGAATGCCGCCGCGTCGGGGTCGGAGCCTCGGATCGATTTCTGCAGACAGCCAAGCATATCGTAATGTACATCGTCGTTATAATTGCCAACGCCGTAATTGAACTGATCGGCATCGGCGGGCGTGATCTCGCCTTCCGCTGAAAAATACGCATTCTCAAAGAGGCCTATGGAGCGTCTTACGTCTCCGCCTGCCGCCTTGGCAATATACTCGGCGGTTGCCTGAGTGACCGTTTTTTCGGTTCCGTTTTCCTCGTTCAGATATGCCAAAGCCTTATAGAGCATTTTTGCACACTCACTCGGCTCAACGGTTTTGAACTCAAAGAGCGAGGAACGGGAAATGATCGCGTTGTATATGTAAAAATGAGGGTTTTCGGTTGTGGAGGCGATCAGAGTGACTCTACCGTCCTCGATATACTCAAGCAACGCCTGCTGTTGCTTGCGGTTGAAGTATTGGATCTCGTCGATATAAAGCAACGTGCCGTTCGATCCGAACAGGCTTGCCGAGCCTGTCAAAACCTCCTTAACGTCGGACAAGGAGGCGCTTGTGGCGTTCAGCTTATGAAAATCCATCCCCGATTGCTTCGCGATGATGGATGCGGCGGTGGTCTTACCCGTTCCGGGAGGTCCGAAGAAGATCATATTTGTAAGTCTGCCGCCCTCCAGCATACGACGTATAACACCGCGCTCACCGAAAAGATGCTTCTGTCCTGCAATATCGTCAATTGTCTGCGGACGCAAAAGGTCCGCAAGCTGTGCGTTTCTCATGATTTGTTCCTTATAATATTAATTATTCAAAAACTCCGGCGGAGAGGTAGCGCTCTCCCGTGTCGGGCAGGATCACAACGATTTTTTTGCCTGCATTCTCGGGTCTTTTTGCGATCTGCTTTGCCGCGCTGATCGCCGCGCCCGAGGAGATACCAACCAACAAGCCGTCGGTTTTCGCGATCTCACGAGCCGCCTCAAAAGCGTCATCATCGGTAACGGTCACCGTTTCGTCCACTACCGAAAGGTCAAGCGTTTCGGGGATAAAGCCTGCGCCGATGCCCTGAATCTTATGAGCGCCCGCTCTGCCCTCGGTTATGTAGGGGGAGGAGGCAGGCTCAACGGCTATGACCTTGACGGCGGGATTCTGTTCCTTGAGAAACCTTCCCGTGCCGCTGACCGTACCGCCCGTGCCCGCGCAGGAAACGAAGATATCAACCAATCCGTCGGTATCGCTCCAGATCTCGGGGCCTGTCGTTTTATAGTGCGCGTCGGGATTGGCGGGATTTTGAAACTGCCCTGCGATCAGGGCGCCGGGGATCTCATTTGCAAGAGCCTCGGCTTTTTCGATGGCTCCCTTCATACCAAGGCTTCCGTCGGTCAGCACAAGCTCGGCGCCGTATGCCGTCATCAGCATTCTTCGCTCCTTGGACATGGTATCGGGCATAACGATGATCGCTCGGTAGCCCTTTGCGGCACAGATCGCCGCGAGGCCGATGCCCGTGTTGCCCGAGGTTGGCTCTATCAGGGTGCTTTCCCTTGTCAACCGTCCTTCGCGCTCATACTGCTCGATCATCTCGCGGGCAACTCTGTCCTTGACGGATCCCGCAGGATTGAAAAACTCAATTTTGCCAAATATTTCGGCATCAAGTCCGCAATCAGACAGCTTCAAGAGAGGCGTGTGACCCACAAGCTCTGTGACAGAAGTATATATTTTCAAAACGATCATCTCCTTATATCAGCAAATATCTTTATATATTATATCACACTTTTCAAGCGTTTGTCAATAGCAACAGGGGCTTTCTGTTTTATATGCTCGTCCTCGCGAATGTGCACTATGAACAACTCGCGGATATTATAAGCTTGCTCTTTTGTGATTGTACACAAATTTCAAAAAATAATTCATTTCCTGTTGACAAATATGAATTTTATGGTATAATTATCTATGGTTAGCAAAGGCTAACTTCCCGATTTTTCAATTGTATCCGACATTTTTAACGTCGACTTTATATATGCCGCCGCGGGCTTCCCGCCGGCTTAGGAATGGAGTTTATTATGAATTTGCGCGCTGCGGAAGAAGGAAAAGAATACATCATCAAGCAGATCCTTACAGACGACGAGGAGCTTGACGCGTTTCTCTTCTCTCTCGGTTGCTACAGCGGCGAGCCGATCACCGTCATTTCACACCTGAAGGGCGGTTGCGTTGTTTCCATTAAGGATGGCAGATACAACATCGACAAAGAGCTTGCTGAAGCAATCATTGTTTAATTTTTCATTAAAAAAATAATCTTCGGATTATTTTTTTACCGCAGAGTTAGCCGCCGCTAACTTTTTGCTTTGGTTTTAACAGTTTATATCTGTTCAAAATAAATTACAATCATCTCAGGAGGAGAAAAATGAGAATCGCACTTGCGGGCAACCCCAATAGCGGTAAAACAACTATGTACAATGCCTTGACCGGACGCAATGAAAAGGTCGGTAACTGGGCAGGTGTTACCGTTGACAAGAAAGAACACCCCATTAAAAAGGGCTATTATGAAGGCTCTGACGAGCTGATCGCCGTTGACCTTCCCGGCGCTTACTCGATGTCCCCTTTCACCAGCGAGGAAAGCATCACAAGCTCTTACGTAAAGCACGAAAATCCCGATGCTATCATCAACATCGTGGACGCAACGAATCTGAGCCGTAGCCTGTTTTTCACTACACAATTGCTTGAATTGGGTATTCCCGTTGTCGTCGCGCTCAACAAGACCGACGTAAACAAGAAAAAAGAAACAAAAATTGACGTGAAGGCGCTCTCCGAAAAGCTTGGTTGCCCCGTCGTTGAAACGATCTCGACGCACAGCAAGGGCTTGAAGGAGCTGATTGCCGCTGCTGTTTCGGTTATCGGAAGCAATCAGAAGGCACCTTACACACAGGGTGACATCGATCTGACCGACAAGAAGGTCGTCGAGGAAGCCGACAGAAAACGTTTTGACTTCGTAAATGGCATCGTGAAAGCGGTTGAAGACAGAAAAGTCCTCACAAAGAATAAGAACGCACAGGATAAGATCGATGCCATTCTTACGAACAAGTGGCTCGGAATCCCGATCTTCGCGGTCGTTATGTTCCTTGTGTTCCAGATCTCTCAGTCCTGGCTGGGTGCTTGGATCGCAGAGGGCTACGTTTTCAATGAGGGTGAAGCAAACGAGCTTGCTATTCCCGGTCTCGTAACGCTGATCGAGTGGTTTGGCGAATGGGTTGCGGGCTTGATGGCAAACGCAAATCCCCTGCTTTCTTCCATCGTTGTCGACGGTATCATCGGCGGTGTTGGCGCGGTTGTCGGATTCCTGCCTCTCGTTATGGTGATGTACTTCCTGATCGCGCTTCTCGAGGATTGCGGCTACATGGCACGTGCTACCGTTGTTCTTGACCCCATCTTCAAGAAGGTTGGTCTTTCCGGTAAATCCGTTATTCCCTTCGTAATCGGCACAGGATGTGCGATCCCCGGTGTTATGGCTTGCCGTACCATCCGTAACGAGCGTGAGCGCAGAGCGACAGCAATGCTTGCTCCCTTTATGCCTTGCGGCGCAAAGCTTCCCGTTATCTCGCTTTTCGCAGGCGCGTTCTTCGGTAAGAGCCGTTGGGTCGGTGTTTCGATGTATTTCGTCGGTATTGCGATCATTCTTCTTTGCGCGCTTCTCGTAAATAAGCTCACAGGTCATAAGAACAGAAAGTCCTTCTTCATCATTGAGCTTCCCGAGTACAAGGCTCCCTCCTTTATTAAGGCTTGCGGTTCTATGCTTCAGCGCGGCTGGTCTTACATCAAGAAGGCCGGTACCATTATTCTCGTTTGTAACTTCGTCGTACAGCTGATGCAGAGCTTCTCCTGGAGCTTCCAGCCTGTTGAAGACGCAAGTCAATCGATTCTCGCAACCATTTCTACTCCTTTCGCATACATATTCGCTCCCATCGTCGGCGTTGTTGCTTGGCAGCTTGCGGCTGCGGCTATCACAGGCTTTATCGCCAAGGAGAACGTTGTCGGTACACTTGCGGTTTGCTTTGTCGGACTTGAAAATCTGATCGACACCGAGGAGCTTGCCCTTATGGAGGGTGCGGGCGCTGAGGTTGCAGGTATTATGGCGATCACAAAGGTTGCCGCTCTCGCTTATCTGATGTTCAACCTCTTCACTCCTCCCTGCTTTGCGGCAATCGGCGCTATGAACTCCGAGATCAAGAGCAAAAAATGGCTCTGGGCAGGTATTGGACTCCAGTTCGCTGTCGGTTATTCCATCGGCTTCCTTACCTTCTTCTTCGGTACACTCTTTACAGGCGGAAGCTTCGGTTCCTTCTGGATGCCTATCGTAGGTTGGGCTATCATTGCTGTTATCGCAGTCATTCTTACCGTGCTGATCGTTAAGAAAAACAAGGAGCTGAAGGACGAATATTCCCTCAAAGCAAGCTCCTCTGAAAAGAAGGAAACAGTTAACGTATAATGAATTAAGGTGATTAGTATGACACTTGCAGATATTATTGCGATTGCGGTTATCGTTCTGATCGTTGGCGGTGCCGTGGCATACATCATAAAAGCAAAAAAAAGCGGTCAGAAATGCATCGGTTGCCCCGATAGCAAGACCTGCGGTCAAAACCATTCACAATGCAGTGGCAGCTGCGGCAATTGCGGCAATGCCTGCCATTGTAATGACGAATAAATCTTAAATTTTGATACCGAGCGCGCAAAAACGCACGCTCGGTATCTTTTTCTTTTGCTCGGATAAAATATATTTATGAAAAAACCATCTAAAATATACGAAATATCGCCATTTTCTCTTGATTTTTGACAACAATTGTGTTATAGTATATATTGGTGTAATTTGAACCTACGATATTATTCAAAAGGAGTTATATGATAACCTACGAACAAATCAAATCCGATCCCGCCATCAGAACCTACGTCAAGGAGGCGGACACTTCCCTTGCCGCCCTCGGCTACACAGAGCACAGCTTTGCTCACGTGACCAAGGTTGCGGAAACTGCGGGTGAAATACTCAATAAGCTCGGTTTTGACGAAAGAACCGTTGAGCTTGCTAAGATCTCGGGATTTTTGCACGATATCGGCAATCTTGTGAACCGTGTTGACCATTCGCAGAGCGGCGCCATCATTGCCTTCCGTATTCTCGACAAAATGGGAATGGATCCCGCCGAGATCGCAACCGTCGTAACCGCTATCGGCAATCACGACGAGGGCACGGGAGTTCCCGTCAGCGCTGTGGCCGCGGCATTGATCCTTGCGGACAAAAGCGACGTTCGTCGCTCAAGAGTGCGCAACAGCAAGATCGAGCCCGGAGATATCCACGATCACGTTAACTATTCGGTTACAGAGGCAATGCTTGATATCGACAACGATCGTGCCGTCATTTGCTTAAAGCTCACGATCGATACGGCATTCAGCTCTGTGATGGATTATTTTGAGATCTTTCTCGGACGAATGATCCTCTGCCGCAAGGCGGCGGAAAAGCTTGGTCTGCGCTTTAAGCTGATCATTAACAATCAACAGCTTCTATAAGCTTTTGAAAACAAGTTGCCACGAGGCACATTATATAGAACCCATTCGCTTTGTGGATCTTTTTTACCGATTTCGGCTTGAAACGGTCCATTACCACAGAATACGCTGACTGATATCGAAAGGAGAAACATATGTTATCAGGTGCAGAATTGATGCAATTATTCCAAAGCCTTATCTGGCTGTTGGCAGGTGTCGGCATTTTTATTGTCGGTATGAATTTTTTGGGCGACGCGCTTGAAAAGAGCGCGGGCAGCGGAATGAAAAAGCTGCTTGAAAAGATCAGTAACAACCGTTTTTCGGGCGTCGGAATCGGTGCCGGTGTTACGGCGATCATTCAGAGCTCCTCCGCAACGTCGGTCATGGTCATCGGTCTCGTTAACGCGGGCGTTATGACTCTGATGCAGGCAACACCTATTATCATGGGTGCCAACATCGGTACAACCATCACCGGTGTGCTGGTTGCGCTGAAGAACGATTATTTCAATATGGCTATGTATCTCCTCGCCTTTGCGGGAGTTATGATGGGCTTCTTCAAAAAGGAAAAGATCAAGCTTGCGGGCAGCCTTTGCTGTGGCTTGGGTCTCATCTTCGTCGGCCTTGAGGTAATGAGCAGCGAGCAGGCATTTGGAAATCCTCTTGTTGAGAATATGTTCACCGAGATCTTCAAGGTGATCGACTTCCCTCTCCTTCTCATTCTCGTCGGTGTTATCTTCACCGCGCTGATCCAAAGCTCCTCTGCTTCGACGGGTGTCGTCATCACGATGGTTGGAGCAGGTGTGCTTCCTCTTGATCTCGCTCTGTTCATTATCCTCGGCGCAAACATCGGAACCTGTGTTACCGCTCTGCTTGCTTCCGTCGGCGCAAACGTCAATTCCAAGCGCGTTGCTCTGATACATTTTACGTTCAACGTGATCGGCACTGTACTGTTTACAACCGTGATCTGGCTGTTCAGAGAGCCTGCCGTTAATCTTTTGGTCTCGATCTTCCCCGGTGACGACCCGATGTCACTTCAGATGAGAGTTTCCGTATTCCACGTTATCTTCAACGTTACCACAACGCTTGTTCTCCTTCCCTTCGTTAAGCACCTTGTGAAGTATTCCTGCCTTGTGATCAAGGGCAAGAAGGCTGCCGAAGAAACGCTTACACTCAAGTACGTGGATGACAGACTTTTGTCCACACCTCCTATCGCGCTGATGCAGGTAAAGAAGGAAATGGATTATATGCTGGGCTTGGTTGAGCAAAACTCCTCTCTTGCATTCGTTGCTATGTATACAGGCTCCGCGGAGCACGACGAGCTGATCCGCAAAAACGAGGAGATCATCGACTTTACCAACAGCGCTCTGACAAAATTCCTGATCCGTCTCTCCGGAAGCGTGGAGCAAAGTGATGAAAGAGTGATCGGTTCCTACTTCCACGTTCTCAACGACCTTGAGCGTATCGGTGACCACGCTGAAAACTTCCACGAGATCGGTATCGAGATGATCAACAAAAAGCTATCGTTCTCCGACAAAGCGCGCGGTGAGATCGCTTCGATGCGCGACAGCGTTATGCAAATGTTTGCGATCTCCAAGGATGCCTTTGAGAATCTGAACAAAAAAGAGCTTCCTGCCCTTACAACCCTTGAGGAAGGCGTTGACGTCAAGAAAAAAGAGCTTATCGCAAGCCATTTCGCGCGTCTTGCGGAGGGCAACTGCAACGTTGACGTGAGCCCCTATTACTCCTCTGTTGTCGTTGGTCTTGAAAGAGTTGCAGACCACTTGGTCAACGTCGGATACAGTATCATCAACCCGACCGGCTCTCAAAAAGAAGCAAATCAGTGAAATAAACAGATAAATAAAGTAGGCGTCTCCTTTTGGGAGACGCCTTATTATTTTTCGTTATTGTTGAATTACTTAAAGGACATACTGTTCAATACGAGCGCGCTGTAGAGGAAGAGCATATCCGCACCCTCAAAGTCGATCATATTCATCATATCGTAGAAGCCAAGCACGTCTGCCGTGATATAGCGGATATCCACAACGTACACGGTCTCATAAGCTTCAACAAGCAAGGGAGCGATGCTGGAGCCGTAGGAATCGCGGAAAAGCACAAGTGTCTTTCCCTCGGGGCCGTTGGGGTTATCGATGCGAAGGAGAGGCTTTGTTCCCGACAGGAAAACGTCATATCCGTCGCTGCCGCCAAACTTCTCAAGGTTATAGATCGGAAGTGTGGACTTGGTTTCGTAATCGTACACAGTACATGCATTCAGAATATCGTTTGTCAGATAGACAAGCGTATCGGGCTTGGGATTGAGAGCGCTTTGTCCGTAGTATACGCCCTTAAAGCCTTCAAGCTTATTTTCCGTATACTGACCGGAAAGTCTGTCCGCAATGCCCATACCGTTTGCAAGCTTATCAACCGCGTTGCCGATCTTATCCTGACTCCAATGCGTATCGGTGAAGTAGTAATCCTCCAGCTTCAATGCGTCGTAAAGATCGATGTACTCCATACCGGGGAGAGCAGCGGTCACCTTATCGGTGAGCGCGCTGTAATCGGGAGAGGGATAACCGTAATCCTTGCCGAGGAAGTAGTTCTTATCGGGGATCAGGGCAACGTAGTGATTTCCGCCGTTATCCTTGACAAACTTGTCATAATACTGCTGAAGCTTGCCGATGGAGTAATCCACGTTTTTATCTACAAAATCCTGCTCGATCTTCACGATATATCCGTCCTCAACGGCAAGGCCGTTGTTTTCCTTAAGCTGAAGCACGTTCAGCTGGAAATTTGCCTTAATACCTCTGAAAAATTCGCGGAAAGGAAATTGGTCTACGGAATAGTCCTCAAAGCCGTTGATCACAGTTTTATCAAGGACTCCCTGCCAGGTGATCTCCTCGGGAAACTGCGCCAAGGGGCGGCGCTCTGCCGCGGAGGTTTCCTGCGGGTTCATATAGCAAACCGCGCACATGATGACGAAGAATGCGATGAATACCGTAAATACAGAGGTGACAACTATATTCTTGATCTTATTGTTCATATAATCTTACCTCCAATCAGAATCTAAAGTAAAGGAAGGGGCTGAAGGAGCCGTCTACGAAATATGCTGTTACAACGAGAAGCATAACAACAACGAAGATGGGCTCAAGTACGTTCATGATAAGGTTACCTGTCTTGGTAGACTTGATCTTGAGAACAAGGTTCTTCAGAACGGGAGTTGCGCCGAAGACGGCAGCGGCAAGAACGAACGCATATCCTGCAAGGTAGTAGCCTGTTTCAGCAGACCATACGGGAAGTCCGGTAGCACCGAACATCGATCCGATATCATAGATCGCGCCCTTGATACCGTTTGCGCTGAACAGCACGAAGCTGATCAGGATCAGAACGACGACGTAGATATGGGAGAATACCTTGGGGATCTTCTCGAAGAACTTATTGAGGAAGAACTTTTCGAGAACGAGGAAGAGCGCGAAGAACAGACCCCAGAAAATGAAGGTCCAGTCCGCACCGTGCCAGAAGCCGGTGAGGAACCATACCACAAGGGTATTGAAGAGCCAACGCCACTTGGAAACGCGGTTGCCTCCAAGAGGAATGTAAACGTAGTCACGGAACCAGGTTCCGAGAGACATATGCCATCTTCTCCAGAACTCGGCAATGCTCTTGGAAATGAAGGGATAGTTGAAGTTTTCAAGGAATCGGAAGCCGAAGATTCGTCCGAGACCGATCGCCATATCGGAGTAACCCGAGAAGTCGAAGTAAAGCTGGAGCGAGATCGCGATGGCATAGAGCCAATACATGATCACGGACTGATCGTCGGATGCCATAAGCGTTCTGGAAAGTCCGCCGAGCGTATCGGCGATCAGCACCTTCTTGGAAAGACCGATGATAAATCTCGTTACGCCGCAACCGAAGTTTTCAAAGGTATGCTTTCTCTCTGTCAGATCCTCTTCTACCGTTGTATAACGGACGATAGGTCCTGCGATCAGCTGCGGGAACAGAGATACGTAGGTTGCAAGTCTGATAAAGCTCTTCTGCACCTTCGCGTCACCCTTGTATACGTCGATGGTATAGCTGAGGGTCTGGAACGTATAGAAGCTGATACCGATGGGGAGCGCAAGATTCAAAAGATTGATCTCGGCACCCAAAAGCGCGTTGATATTGCTGATAAAGAAATCGGAATACTTGAAGAATCCAAGCGAGCCCAGGCTGACGATCACGCTGAACCAAAGGAATACCTTAGCCCAAACTGTGCCTCTGAAGCGGTCTACAAGGATACCCATAATATAGTTTACGAAGATGGTGGCGATCATCAATATCGTATAGATCGGTTCTCCGTAGAAGTAGAAGAACAGGCTGAAAGCCAGCAGGACGAAGTTTTTCGCCTCAAAATAGACGTATTCGCCTGTTTTCTTTTTAAAGATCCTGAACTTAAACGGTACGATGAAGTATAGAATCAATACCGCAGCCAAGAAGTAATACAAAAAGCTGATACTTGAAAATAACACTTCTTATCCTCCCTAAAAATGCCCATACTTACAGAAACGGATTGGGATCGATCTCCCAATCCGTTCTGTCATTACTTTTTAAGCGTCAATTACTGAATGGAGCTCTCGATGGTCTCAACGAAGGTGCTGTAGAATGCGTCCTTCTGCTCTGCTGTGAAGCCGTAGGGATTCTCCTCGTCAGCAACAACCATCATGGAGAAGTATACGAGGTCGCCGTAGCTCTCGCAAACGGTTGTGTTAGCCATTGTGCAGATGTTCCATCTGGGATCGCAGGTAGATGTAAGAGTGCTCTTGAATGCCTCAACGTCTGTGCCCTCAGCAACGCGGAATACGTATCCGATGAATGCCTGACCCATCATCATAGGCTGGTAGCAATATGCCTCGGAGAAGCCTGTGGGAGTCTCGGAGAAGCCCATGAGCCAGATCTCCTCTGCTGTGAGGTCAACGGGAGCGCAGGAAAGCTGGTAGGAACAGAATTCCTCGTAAGAGATCTGCTCTTCCTCGGGCATTTCTGCCATGTACTGATCGTAAGTATCCTTAAGGCCTGTGAATTCAGCGTACTTGTTGATAAGTGCCTGTGCAATTGTCTCAACGGAAGCTGCTGCTGCATACTCTTCCTCTGTGGGAGCGGGAGCTTCGGTTGTAACGTTCTCTGCTTCGGTTGTGATCTCGGGTGCGTTTGTGGTTGTCTCGTCATTGCTGCCGTTATCGCATGCAACGAATGTGAGGAGCATCAGGGATGCAAGAATGATTGCAATAATCTTTTTCATTGTTTGGTTCTCTCTTTCTTTTTTCAAATTAATTATTTACTGAATTTATGTCAAGGTCCCATCGTGTGCCAACAGCGGTTATTTTTCGCGCGCCGCCGTCTGCTCACTGACCCTTCCGATTATAATACCGAAAGAATACGAAAAGGTGACCGATTTTTCAAAAATTTTTTTAAAATTTTATTTTTATTCAACGGGAGAAAAATCTGCGATCTCCCAACCGTTTTCCGCTACGGGAACCAGCTTGATAAGCAGCTCACCCGACATGGAATTGACGAATGCGTTTAAGGATTCGGTATCGTAGAACAAAACGTCTGCCTCGATCTCGGTGTTGATCTTATCACGCGAGAGCTCCTCGGATCTGTTTACCACGTCGCTTACCGACACGCTGACAATAGCGCGGCTGACAACACCGTCCGCCTCATCCTGCTCGTCAAGCGCACCGAACTGCATCGAATCGATCCTGCCATTGACGATGATCCATTCGGTTTCCTCGTCAAGACCGTAGCTTGCGATATTGATGCCCGGGTTGCTGACGTTATCGGTGTCAAGCTCGCCCGAAAGTCTGATCTCGGGGCTGTCGGGCTCGGTTACAAGGGCATCACTCTGTCTTGCCGCAAAGAAGCCGAGACAAAATACGATTGCAAACGCGCAAAACGCGCCTGCCACACGAAGGCTTCGTGCATATACGGGAGTCACTCTCGTTTCCCGTCTCCATTCCTTCTCTCTCTGCTCTTTCATTTTAACGAGCGTCGAGTTAACAAGCTCCTCGCGAGGCTTGATCTTCCCCAGCGTGGACTTTAAATCTTCTTTTTTCATATAATAAACGGATTCCTTTCTTTCCGTAATAGGCAAAAATTAAGGGCGCCGAATAAGGTCTTATTTCCACCCTGCCTTATTCGGCGTCGTTCTCTGCTAACTCCAGCTTCAGCTTTTGTCTTGCTCTTGACAGCCGCTTCTTTATATTCACTTCGGACGTTTGCAGAATCTGCGAGATCTCACGAATGGACATTTCCTCATAATAATATAACAAAATCACTTCTCTCATATTCTGCGGAAGCTTCAGAACCTGCGCGTAAACATCGGGCCCGTCCCCGAGGTCACACTCCTCGGTTGTCTCATCCGGAAGCTGCGAGAGCAACGCATCATCCAATGAGTCGACGTTCTTGCGCCATGGAGCTGTAAAATGCGAATTACAGCAGTTGATCGTGACCTTGATCAGCCACGCCTTCCTGTGCTCCTCGCTATCAAACGGCTTCGTATTCATACAAAGCTTCATAAATACCTCTTGGAAGATATCGTCGGCATCGTATGAGGATTGTGTTTTCGTTAAGGCAATACGATAGACCATAGGCGAATAATACCTGACCACCTCATCGGTGACCTCTCGCGGAAGTCTTACCGAATCCTGCTGCGCGGCGGCGGTTTCATTCACATATATATCATTATCGTAAGGATTATCAAATGAGTTTTGGCGTTCCATTTCATGTTCCTTCACTTATAATACGATTTTTCTGCAAAAAGGTGACCGGTTTTCAAAAAAATTTTTAAAAAATCTTTTTTCGCCGAAATCCGGCAAGCTACGCAAAAGCGTTCAACAGTTTATTATACCATAAACAAACGGTTATGACAACCGATTTTTTCTGATAATTTTGTGAATTTTCAGTTTTCGTTTCAATACTTATATTTTGCCCTTTTTATGACGATAAACAACAGCGTTACGGCAAACGACATCAATTCTGCCACCACAACCGAATACCAGATTCCGTCGATACCGAAGATGATCGGCAAGGCGATGACCGCAACGATCTGAAACACAAGGGTTCGCAAAAAGGATATCAGGGCGGACGTCAATCCGTCGTTCAGCGCTGTAAAGAAGGAAGAGCCGAAGATCGCAACACCGCAGAAGATGAAGGAAAAGGCGTAAACGTAGAAGCCGCGCACCGTCATATCAAAGAGCTCTGCGTCATATCCAACGAAAATACGCGACAGCGGCACGGCAAGAAGGAAGGACAGTCCGAGCATACAAGCAGAGGTCACACCGATGATCCAAAAGCTCTTTTTCAAAAGATTCTTCAGCTCGGACACGTTTGATGCACCGTAATTATATCCGATCAGAGGCGCGCTTCCGATAGAGTATCCGATAAATATGGCGATAAAGATCATACTGACGTACATCAGCACACCGTAGGCCGCCACACCGTTCTCTCCCGCGTAATTGATCAGCTGAACGTTATAAAGCATACCGACCAAGGACATTGAGATATTGCTCATCAGCTCTGAGGAGCCGTTGGTACAGGTCTTGAGCAGCACCTTGCCGTCGAATTTCGTTGAAGTCAGCTGCAAAAGGCTCTTTTTTCTCGGTCTTATAAAAAACGCAAGCGAGGTGAAGCCGCCAACCGCTTGGCTGAGAGCCGTCGCCAGAGCTGCTCCCACAAGTCCCATTGGAATGACCGCTACCAGCAAATAGTCCAGCACCATATTGGTGACGCCCGAGGCTACGGTTACGACGAGGCCGAGCGTGGGGCGCTCCGCCGTAATAAAAAAGCTTTGGAATTCCATTTGGAGCATATACGGCGTCATGGTCAGCAGAATGATCCTACCGTAGACAACGCAATTTTCCAGCATTTCGCCCTCGGCGCCAAGAAGCGACGCAACGGGACGGATGAACAGGATGCCAAGCACCGTAATGACGATGCCGCAAGCGATCGAAATATATATTAAAAATGAAAAGATCCTGTTTGCCTTTTCTCTGTCCCCTTCACCGAGGGTTTTTGCCACCAACGCGCTTCCTCCCGTGCCGAACATAAATCCAAAGGCACCGAGAACCATCAGAAAGGGCCAAATGAAGTTCACCGCGGCAAACGGAGTCTTTCCAACGTAATTGGACACAAAAAAGCCGTCCACCACACCGTAGATCGACGTAAATATCATCATCGCGATGCTGGGCAGCGTAAAACGGATAAGCTTGCCGTACGTAAAATGGTCTGAAAGCTGAATCTTCATCATACCGATCCTCTCAAAAGCAATAAACAAATCTATTATACAGGAAATCGGCTTGCTTGTCAAGTAACTTAGGTAATTTTAGACGTTTGCTCAAACAGAAGAAACTCGCCGACGAATCGGCGAGTCATCGTGTCGAGAAAATCTCGACACGATGGCAGAGGTCGAAAAAGGTAGGTATATTTTTCGTTCTTACATTCGTCGCCGTACGAGGGTACGGCAGAGTGTAAGAACGGAAAAAGCAAGAAATCCCAAGGCGCTTTCGATGAGTGCCTTGGGATTCATTATATATTGCAATCTTTAAATTGCTCTCGCTCTTTTCTTTTCCTTCTTGCGGTATAACAGCTTTTTCGACAGTCTGACTCGCCGACGAATCGGCGAGTCTCTTTATGTTTTATTTATTGATTCTTGACCTTGGTAAGAAAAGCTTTGAGGAATTTACTTGCCGTCTTATCTATACTTGCCATATAGGAAGCAAGGTTTTTCGCCGCGGTAGGGCTTGTGACGGTGGGGATCAGGTACAGAACTCCGCCCTTCTCGAAGACGTTATGGTAGGTCTGACCGAAATCGGAAACGATGCTTTCCCAAATGAGCTCAAGCATTCTTCTGTCGTCGGGAGAATCCGCAACCTGCTTGCCGAGCAGCTTTTGATAATAAACGTCCTGAACTGCGTCGCTGAAGAACGTCATCATCTCGACAGTCTCGCCCACCATTTCGATATCCTCAACGTATGCGGGAATACAGATATAGCCACCCCACTGAAGAGAACGGTAACCAACGTCCTTCTGCGCTTCATCGTACATCGGGTAAGGAAGAACACCGAAGGAGATATCGTATTCAACGTAGCCGGAAAGGCTTGTGGTGGGAGAAAGAGACATTAGGGCCGTTCCCTTTGTCAAGGAAATGGTTTCGGTGGAGCTGTTTGGCCAGAACCACGCCGCATTGGAGTTTGTAAGATTGATGATCTTATCGACAAGATCGGAGGTTTTGCTCTTATTGATGTCGTTATAAACGACGATCTCATACTGACCGTCATCTCCAATTTCAACGAGATTGATGTTACTTGAATGGAGGAATCCGCAAAGAGGAACCCAATGCAGACCTACAATTCCGAACTGGTCATCAACGGTTTTACCGTCGTTTGCTGCATCGATATACGCAAGATTCGCAATCGAGATCATCCGATCGAGAGTCCAACGGTAGTTATCAACCATTTGATATACGCTCTCATCTAACGCATCGTCATACTTTTCAAGCATATCCTTATTATATGCAACAACGTACGTATACAGGATGTTCAGGTCGCTGAAGCCCAAGTACATCTGGTCATTGACGGAGATATTCTCCATAAACTCCTGATTCCAATGCTCTCCGTCGATCATAACGCCGGGAACGTCGTAGAAATCGGTAAGATAATGTTCAGCAATAAGACCGTTCACGCCGGTGTGAACGTGGGAGATAAGGGTATCCACAGAACCGTCCTTATTCTTTACAGCGGTCTTGAAGGGCTCTATGTATTGGCTATAGTTTCCCGTAGCCTGACCGATCACCTCAACTCCAAGATACTCATACACCTTACTCTGTCGCTCGTAAACCGCCTCGGTGAGCATATCGTTTTCACTTTCCTTCACCCAATAGCATTTTACGGGATTTACGTCGGGGAGGATATGAAGATAGAATTCTGTTCCGTAGTTTTTCTTTTCGATAACGGGGTGTACTTCCTTAAAGGCAGCTTCTGTTTCCACTTCGGATTCAGAGGATGCGGCGGAGCCGTTGGGAGATGCGGCGTTCGTTGTATCCTCGGTGTTTCCCGAAGAGTTATCACAGCCGGCCAAAAGCGCGAAGGAGGAAAGCGAAAGCAATACAGCAAGGATCATAGACAAAATACGGTGCGATTTTTTCATAATATTATCCTTTCCTAACAAATGTTTATATATAAATTATATCATCATCTCCACAATTTGTCAACAATTTTTGTGCTACATACCCAAATTTATTTAAACTATTGAAAAAACGCAAGAATAATGATATAATTATAATGAGGTAATTTTTTGAAAGGTGATATCAAGATGCTTTTTATATATATCGCTGTACCGATTCTCCTTTTTTTGGCTTTGGTCACACTGATCATCGCATACGTGATCTACAAGATGGCGTTTCACGCAATTCCCGACCCCAATGCCGACAATTATATCATTGCCGACAACAAGCAATGTCAGGACAACCGTGATTTTATGCTTTCGATCGTCAAGGAGCTGGACGAGCTTCCCTTTGAGGAGGTCACGGTCACATCCCACGACGGGCTGAAGCTTTTCGGCAGATACTATCACGTTGCCGACGGCGCGCCCGTACATATTGAGTTTCACGGATACCGCAGTATGGCAATTCGGGATTTTTCGGGCGGAGACCGCATTGTTCGCTCGCTGAAGCATAATACTCTGCTGGTCGATCAGAGAGCGCACGGCAGAAGCGAGGGCAATATCATCACCTTTGGCATCAAGGAGAGGATGGACTGTCTTACGTGGATCGATTACGTAAGCGAGCGCTTTGGAAGGGATACGAAAATCTTTCTCATCGGCGTTTCCATGGGTGCGGCCACCGTGCTGATGGCAACCGAGCTTTCTCTTCCCGACAACGTGGTCGGTGTGATGGCGGACTGTCCGTACGACACTCCTTGGCACGCAATCAGCGGGACCGCAAAGAAAATGCATATTCCTCCGAGGCTCGCATTTCCCTTTGTATGTCTTTCCGCAAGGCTTTTCGGTCGGTTTGGTCTGAATCAATGCGCACCCGTCACGGCGGTCACTCGCGCAAACGTTCCGATCCTTCTTGTGCACGGTGAAGGCGACCACCTTCTTCCCTGCGATATGAGCCGTGCCATTGCAGGCGCCTGCGCTTCCGAGATCACCTTTATCACCGTTCCCGAGGCGGGACACGGAATGAGCTACGTGATCCAAACCGAGAAATACACGGAAGAGGCAATCAAATTTATCAATAACTGTTTAAAGGAATCATAAGATATGAAACTCACAGCAATTCTTTCTTCGGAGGTGCCCCACCTCTCCTTTGAGGTCTTCCCTCCCAAAACGACCACCGCATTTGAAAGCGTTAAAGCCGCTACAGAGCAGATCGCGGCGCTGAAGCCCTCCTTTATGAGCGTTACGTACGGCGCAGGCGGCGGAACGAGCCAATACACTCTTGACATTGCCAAGAACATCAAGGCTGAATACGGCGTGCCCACGCTTGCACATCTGACCTGCGTATCCTCAACCAAGGAAACCGTTCACGATATGATCGAGCGCATCAAGGCCGCGGGTATTCAGAACGTGATGGCGCTTCGCGGTGACATTCCCGCCGACAAGCTCGGCGAGGACAGAAGCACCTGGACCTACCACCACGCTATCGATCTTGTTCACGAGCTGAAGGAAAGCGGAGCTGACTTTTGCATCGGCGGCGCTTGCTACCCCGAGATCCATCCCGAAAGCACCAATCAAAAGGAAGACATCAAGTATCTGAAGGAAAAGGTTGACGCGGGATGTGAATTCCTGACCACGCAGATGTTCTTTGACAACAACCTTCTTTATAATTTCCTTTACAAGATCCGCGAGGCAGGCATTACTGTTCCGATCATCCCCGGCATTATGCCGATCACAAACGCCAATCAGGTAGACCGCGCCATCAAGCTGTCGGGATCCTTTATGCCGCAACGCTTCAAGAGCCTTGTGGACAAGTTTGGCTCCAATCCCGAGGCGATGAAGCAGGCAGGAATTGCGTATGCCACAGATCAGATCATCGACCTTTACGCCAACGGCATCACCAACGTACACGTTTATTCTATGAACAAGCCCGACGTTGCCGAGAAGATACAGAGCAACCTGTCGGCGATCCTCGGAAAATGAGCATCGCATCGGTTAAGGAATTCGCTCCGCCCGCCATCGACCGTGGCGAAATATTGCGATACATGGGATGTAAGGAGAGCTCTGCCGAAATAGAGGCGCTGATCGATCGCTCTCTTTCCGAAGCCCAAGGTGTACTAAACTACAAAGTAGCGTTCTGTGAGCTTCCCATATCTGCCGACGGAGACCTGCTTGATCTGGGCTTTACGTCGGTCAGAAGCCGCGACCTTGCAAAATGCCTGCAGGGATGCGGAAGCATCGTCGTTTTTGCCGCCACCGTCGGTCTCGGACTTGACAGGCTGATCCTTCGTTACGGGCGCATTTCTCCCTCCGTGGCGGTCTGCCTGCAGGCGATCGGCGCGGAGCGGATCGAGGCACTCTGCAACAGCTTTTGCGCAGAGCTTGTCTCTTACGGCAAGGAGCCTCGCCCGCGCTTCAGCCCCGGATACGGAGACCTGCCGCTGACGCTGCAAAGGGATATTTTCCGCACGCTTGAATGTGAAAAAAGAATCGGTCTTACTCTCAACGAAAGCCTATTGATGTCGCCGACGAAATCCGTAACGGCGATCGTAGGATTAAAATCATAAACAGGTTACAGCACTATGAAAATTCTTGATTATTTAAAAAACAATCTTCTGATCCTTGACGGAGGTATGGGAACGCTCCTGCAAGCCAAGGGGCTTGCGGCGGGCGAGCTGCCCGAGAGGTGGAACGTCAGCCATCCCGAGGTGATCAGAGACATTCACCGCGAGTATTTTGACGCGGGCTCCAACGTGGTATCGACAAACACCTTTGGCGCAAATCTTCTGAAGTTTTCCCGCTATGAGCTTGACGAGATCGTGTGCGCCGCGGTAAGAAACGCGCGCGAGGCGCAAAAGCTGACAACCAACGGCGGCGAGACCTTCGTCGCTCTTGACGTAGGTCCTTCGGGAAGGCTGCTGAAGCCCTACGGAGATTTCGACTTTGAGGACGCTGTCGCGCTCTTTTCGGAGACGGTCAAGCTTGGCGTGAAATACGGCGTTGATCTGATCTTCATTGAGACGATGAACGACAGCTACGAGACCAAGGCCGCGCTTCTTGCGGCAAAGGAAAGCTGTTCTCTGCCCGTTTTCGTTTCCAACGCTTACAGCTCGGATTCAAGGCTGATGACGGGCGCTTCCCCCGCGGCTATGGTTGCCATGCTTGAGGGTATGGGCGCCGATGCCATCGGAGCAAACTGCTCCCTCGGTCCCCGTCAGTTGATCCCCGTGGTGGAGGAGCTTTTGAAATACGCGTCTGTTCCCGTCCTTCTCAAGCCCAACGCGGGACTTCCCGAGATTCGTGACGGCAAAACGGTTTACGACATCACCCCCGACGAATTTGGACAAGAGGTTGCGAACCTTGTGAAGAAGGGTGTGCGGATCTGCGGCGGCTGTTGTGGAACCACGCCCGAATACATCCGCGCTGTCGTGGGTTCGAATCCTTCTATCCCTGCCAACACTGTCTTGAAGGAGCACACCTTGGTGTCATCCTACACGGGGGCGGTTGAGCTTGGCATCTCGCCTGTGCTGATCGGTGAGCGCATCAATCCCACGGGTAAGAAGAGATTCAAGCAGGCGCTTCGCGATCACGATCTTGATTTCATTCTGAAGGAGGGTCTTGATCAGGAGGAGGCAGGCGTACACATCCTCGACGTAAACGTTGGTCTTCCCGAGATCAACGAAGCCGAAATGATCCGAGAGGTGGTCTGCGAGCTTCAGGCGGTCTGCGCACTTCCTCTGCAGATCGACACAGCCGATCCCGAGGCGATGGAGGCGGCATTGCGCCGCTATAACGGCAAGGCTATGATCAATTCGGTCAACGGCAAGGAGGAATCGATGCGCGCCGTATTCCCGTTGGTGAAAAAATACGGTGGCGTTGTGGTGGCGCTGACCCTTGACGAGGATGGCATTCCCGAGACGGTTGATGGTCGATTTGCCATCGCGCAAAGGATCCTTTCCGTTGCCGCGGAATACGGCATCGCCAAAAAGGACATCATCTTCGACACGCTGACCATGACGGTTTCCGCTTCTCCCGATGCGGCAAAGGTCACGCTCGGCGCTCTGCGCAGGATCCGCGAGGAGCTTGGAGCAAACACGGTTCTCGGTGTATCCAACGTATCCTTCGGTCTCCCCTGCCGCGACCTGCTCAACAGCGCGTTCTTTACCTGCGCCCTTGAGAACGGGCTTTCTGCCGCCATTATGAATCCCTACTCCGCGGAAATGATGAAGGCTTACTACACCTACCGCGCGCTTCATGCCTTTGATGAAAACTGCGCCGATTACATCAGCTTCGCTTCGCGCGTTACCACCGAGGCATCGGTTGCCGCACCTTCCCCCACCGCAACGATAACTGCGGGAGTTGAATCGCTGAAGGATGCGATCATAAAGGGCTTAAAGGACAAATCCCGCGAGCTGACCGTAGCGATGCTTGGGGACACCGATCCGCTTGAGATCGTAAAGCAGCACATCATCCCCGCGCTTGATATCGTTGGCAAGGGCTTTGAGGATCACACAGTCTATCTCCCCGGGCTTCTGATGAGCGCTGAGGCGGCAAAGGCGGCGTTTGAGCCGATCAGCGAAAGGCTTGCATCGGCAAAGGATACTGCAAGCCAACGCTTGACGGTCATTATGGCAACGGTTAAGGGTGACATTCACGATATCGGAAAGAATATCGTTTGTCTGATCCTTGAAAATTACGGCTTCAAGGTGATCGATCTCGGTCGTGACGTCGCACCCGAAAGGATCCTTGAGGTAACGCTCGAGCATCACGCTCCCATTGTGGGCCTCAGCGCGCTGATGACGACCACGGTTCCCGCTATGGAGGAGACGATCAAGCTTCTTCGCGAAAAAGCACCCTTCTGCCGCGTGATCGTGGGCGGTGCCGTGCTTACAGAGGAATACGCAAGCATGATCGGTGCGGACAAATACGCGGCTGATGCGATGGAGACCGTAAGGTATGCGGAAAGTATTGAAGCTGAATTCAAAAGACAATAATCTTTAGTTCCCAATTTACACATTTTTTGCAAATATAAAAAACAGTTTAAGGAGACATTATTATGGATCAAACGTTAATTAACAAGCTTCTTGACGCCTTATCAATCTTTGTGCAGGCAGAAGCATTATCGCTTGAATCTCACCGCAAAAAAGCAGCAATTAAACACCTCGAAGAAGGAAGCAAGACCCAGCGCGATTATCTTGAAGAACTAAAAAAAGAATCAAGAGTAGGTTCTATCATAACCGGCGCGGTATTATTCACGGTTGGTTTATGGATGACTTTTGCATGTTTACCAATACCTGAAATCATTTTGACGATGTTTTTCGTTTTTTCAGGCTTTCCAATAATTTTTGGCGATCTTTTGTTCGCATTCTCTTTAAAGCATCATATAAAATATAAAAAAGAGTACAATGAAAAAAAGCAAGAATATGAGCATTATATAACGGAATATCTCCCTGCTGAAAGACTGAAGCTACAAAATGAAATTTTTGTTTTAGAAGACAAGGTAGCAGATATGAATTACAAAATTGCTCAAGCCGTGGACTTTTTGCCGCTTGGATATCAGAATTTTGAGGCAGTTGTATTTTTGACGATCGTATTAAACAATCAAAGAGCTGATAACCTGAAGGAAGCCATGAATCTATATGAAGAGCATTGCGGATTCTTAGGCTATTTGACTGAAGATATGAAGGCCCGAAAGCTTGCCGAGCTTCGTGCAGAGGCGTGCAGAATACTCGAGGCAAAGTTAACCAAGAGTTAACGAAAACACAAAAATAAAACAGGCGGAGTATGTTACTCCGCCTGTTTTTTATTTAAAAAGTCTTATCATCTCGCAGATCGCGGTCAGCACAACGCCCGTGCCGTGGTCGTCGTTATCGATGGCGCCGAGATTCATATAGTAGCTTACGTCGCGGGCATTACCCGAGCCCATACAGACGTCATAGACCGCGCCGTTTTTGTCGATCTTATGGGAAAGCAGACCGCCGTAGGCTCTGCGCACGTTTTCCTTATACGCTTCTCCGATCCACCCCAAGCGGATGCCGCGGGAGAGCCCAAGAATAAACATGGCCGTGCAGGAGGTCTCGCTGTAGGAATCGTGGCGGTTGAGCACCTGATGCCAGAGTCCGTCGCCGTCCTGCAGGGCTACGATGCCCTCGGTAAACTCCCGATAGGTCTGCATCAGCTCGTCATAGCCTTCGGTCTCGGGTGAAATATGCTCAAGCGCATCGGACAAGGAGACGTAGATCCAGCCGTTGCCGCGTCCCCAAGGGATATTGTTCGGCTCGGGGGGATTTAAGAAAAAGATGTGAGAAAAGATCTTTTCCTCCGCCATCCAGAGTCGCTTTTTGAAGCCGAGAAGCTGACGGGCTGTCTCTTCGTGATACCTATTATCCTGCTTCATAATTCCTGCTTGCACAAGGAAGGGACAGCTCATAAAGGTATCGTCTGCCCACATATCAGAATGTCGGTGGAAGGTACCGTCGGGGAATCTCGGAATTTTGGTCTCCATTGCTTTCAGCATTGTGTCGATAATCGGCAATGCATCCTCATCCCCCGTCAACTGATAGTAAACGCAGAGATTTCTACCGATGGAACCGATGGAATCAAGATCGTGGAGGCTTGCGGAAATATCGAGGAACGAGGGCGCGGAAAAATGCTTGTTTTCATAGCGCATATAGTCGAAATACTCCACCATCAGGCGCATATGATCGCGGAAATAATCAAAATACTCCTGATCGTCAAGCATACTCGCGGCATTCATCAAGCCGTATTCGCCCACCATAAAGGAGTAATGCCATTGACCGAAGAATCGGCTGAGCAGGTGGGGGCGGACGTAATCATCCTTGCCCGCAAGCTTCCAGAAGACGGGCAATCCGCCAACACCGACGTAGGGCTTTTTGAATTGGACATCGATGCTTTCGCTACTGTCATCAAACGTACCCAAGGTCAGGAAACGGTCGCCCGAGGTGCGGTTTGAATGAAGGAACGGAATACCGATATGCTCGCCCTCAAAGTCAAACGCAAATTTTTCACCTCGCTGAAGTCTGATCAGCACCTGCTCTCCCTTTTTCAAGGTGAGAGGGGCTGTTTTTTCTTCGTGATCTACGTACAGCTTGCATACACATTCGCTTTTTACGTCAAGAACCGTATCCTCAAGGGCATACGTCAGCGCATAGGCAACGCTACCGCACTTTTCGTCGCAGATTTTGTCAAAATCTATGGTATTTTCGTAATTTTCAACCTTCGGGAAGACGTATTCGCCGTCAAAATCGGCTTCGCGCTCGTAAAGCCGCGAGATACCGACGCCGTCCTCGCCCTTATACTCGGCGATCGGGGAGGTTGCGCGGGCTGAAAGGATATAGTATTTTGCCCAGGTCCAATACCAACGGACAGAGGGCATAAACTTGAATTCAAAGCTGTCGTCACTTTCACAGCGCACCATAAAGGTCACGGGATTCTCACCCTTCTCAAGATGGAGCGGACAGCGGTTCTTTCCGTCGGCATCTCTGTCTCTTTCGGAGTCAAAAATGACCTCGCCGTGATAGATGACCTTGGCGTTGCCCTCAAAGTTCAGCTTTGCGTCGCTTTCAACGCAAGCCTCGATCACCGTGCCGATATAGACCACGTTTCCCTTTTTCGCCTCGGGATAGAGCTTTTTCAGATCCACGTTGCGCAGATAAAGATGCTGATCGTAATAGATCTCGTTTTTCTTATAGGGATGGTAGGTCACGCTCGCTCGCGGGCGAACCTTAAGCATATGGTCGGCGATGATCTTGATCGCTTCCTTTGGCGAATTGACCATAGCCGCAAGTGATTCGTTGTAATTCATAGTAAGACATTTTCCTTTTACAGTAGTTGATGATTTTATTATAACATATCTCAAGCAAAAAATCAATCGTCAAATTCTACAAGCATAATGACGTCACTGTGCCATCCGCCCGTGTGTGCCAAGTAGCTGCCCTCCTGCCAATAAACGTGAAGATTATCCTGTGCGTGGACGGGCACGATGGGTCTCCAGGTCTTGATACCAAGCTCACACGGAATCTTTCTGAGCGTTTGCTCAAGCTGATAGCTCTTGCCGCCGTCAGTGGAAAGATAGCTTTCCACAACACGGTTTTCCCCATCAGATCTAGCAATATAAATGCGATTGGTATTCGTTGGCGCAGGGTCGTTAGGGTGAAGCCCCGCCTCGCCAACACCGTAATAATACGCCATACCGCCAAGGTAGGTCTGCGAGCCATCATTCATGCCTTCTGTCAAAAATTCATTAGCCTTGCAGATTGGCTCGGAAACGGTCCACTCGCCGCCCCTGAAGGTTGCGCTGTAATAGGTGGGAGTTGTGGGATCGTTCATCACGAAGGGTGCAAAGCCTACGCGCAGAGGAAGCGTTGCGGAGTTTTCAAGGAGACGGACAGTCATTCCCGCAGGAGCCTTGTAAACGACATCAAGATCGTCGAGTTTCATATAGTTTTGGACGTTAAAAATATTTATGCCAAGTGGTGTTTTGCCGTCGGTCTTCATAATATCACCGTCGCTTGTGATAATACCGCTTCTGATAGCGTGGTCACGGCTTGTCTTGGGATGACCATAGAGCGCGAAGAACCATTGCTCACTATAGCTTTTTTCGCTTGATGGCAAGTACATTTTATGAATATTAAAATAAAAAAGTCCGCCGTCGTTGGAATGGATAAATCTTTGAGGTTTGCTCCAGGTCTTGCCTTCGTCCTTGGAGCAGATAAACTCCCAATTGACCTGATGCACGCGGGTAAAGAGCCAAAGCTCTCCTCTCTCGGTATTCTCGGAGAGTTGGGCGTAGCTAACATCCTCGCCGTAGTTAATGGTCTGCGGTGCGCCAAAAGAAAAGATATCATATGGCCGCTCAGTGATACGGTAGGTCAGCTTGCCTCCGCAAGCATGTCCTGTATAGGCAACGACGATCCTTCCGCTTTCCAAAATACAGATCGATGCGGCATTATGCTCGTCGGCATAATTAAAATTTAACTTTGCAAGGCGGAAATCGCGGCTCTGATTTTTAGAACATTTCGCATCGAATTCCTTAATATGAATCTCACCCATATCATTCATATAGGCAATATAGGTCAATCCGTTCGCGCCCACAACAGCTCTTTCATTGATCCACCATTCGGTGTTGGCGCGCTTGATGCGTTTTTCTTGCGTTCTGTTAAAATTGATCATCGTAAACCCCTCCGATTGTTATTATCAAAATCATTTTAGCAAAAATGATACATTCCGTAAACCGAAATACCGTACAATATAGGGTTGATTTTCGATACTTTTTGTGTTACAATAAGATCGGAGGTGAGATCATGTTTTATAACAGTTCTGATACCGGTTTTATCATCACGAGTGTTTACCGTGTCACAGGTCTTCCAAGAGTAATATTTGAAAGCGGACGAAAGCACACTGCATTGTCAATTCGTTTAAGAGGAAACAGTAAAATCTTATGTGATGACAAAGAATATCATCTTAAAAACGGTTCATTGGCATATTTTCCTGCAGGTGTCGACTATCAAAGGATCACAGAATCCGAGGAGAAATACATCGCGATTCATTTGACCGTCTTTTCCGAGTGCGAAAACAGTATCGTTGCTCTCGATCATTGTGAGAATTTATATCCCATTTTCGATACAATCTGCTCTGAGTGGGAAAAATACGGAGCGCGGGCGCGCAACCGCTGTATGTCTCTTCTCTATCGTGCGTTTGATAAAATTGAAAAATCGTTGGAAGAAAAGAAAAATCCCCCGCCCGACATCATCGCGGCAGGAGTGGAGCATTTACAAAAAGAATTTCGTTCAAAAAATCTGACGATTGCCTCTCTTGCGGAAAAATGCCACGTCAGCGAAGCCTATTTTCGTCGGATTTATCATGCACATTTTGGGATCTCACCTATGCAGGAGCTGTTGGAGCTTCGTTTTGACTTCGCAAAGAGTCTTTTAAGATCGGGATACTATCAAATCAAACAGATTGCGGAAATGTCGGGATTTTCAGACGTTAAATATTTCCGAACTGCTTTTAAAAAGCGATTCGGCGTCACACCGTCCCAATATTCAGACGGAAAGAAGGCATGAATCACAAGCGGATGTCTCACTTTTCAAGCATTGTGACTAAATCACGGAAAGCTGTGAAAAATAATGGTACAATAGAGTCACAAACAAAAGAAAAGGAGACAGAATCATGTCAGTAATTAAACTAAACAAAAGTAATTTTGAATCGATAAAGAACAGTGATAAACCCGTACTTCTCGACTTTTATGCAGATTGGTGCGGTCCTTGCCGTATGGTATCCCCCATTGTGGACGAGATCGCGGAGGAGCGCGACGACGTGATCGTTGGCAAGATCAACGTGGATGACGAGCAGGAGCTTGCAGGTCAGTTCAGCGTATTCAGCATTCCCACTCTCGTTGTGCTGAAGGACGGCAAGATCGTATCACAGGCAACGGGCGCGCGCCCCAAGGCGCAGATCCTTGCAATGTTAGAAGGTTAGGCTACGAAGCCTCTTTTTATCAAGGATCTTGATGCCCTCGCTTCTGGAGGAGGATACGATCCCCTCAGACGCGAAGTATTTTAACATTCTCGATACCACCTCACGGGCAGATCCCATGTATTTGGCGATCTGCTCGTGTGTTAATTTCACCGTGTCGCTTCCCGTTTTTGACGTTTCGTCCAAAAGGAATATGGCAAGCCGCTTATCCATACTCATAAAGAGGATCTGCTGCATGACCCACATAACGTCCGAAAAGCGGCTGACCGCGCTTTCAAGCGCAAAGATCTTTGCCTCGGGCAATCTTCTTGAAAGGTCCTCGTATGCGCAACCGCCGACAACGATGCAATCGCTACTCTCCTCGGAGTCGACGAAAACGTCGAAGGTGATGGATTGCAGAACGCAGGATGCCGAGAGGATACACATCTCTCCGGGGAAGATCCTATAGAGCGTGATCTCCTTCCCTTCCTCCGACAGCATATAAAGGCGCAGGGCTCCCGTTCTGACAAGGATCACTCCCGTGCAGGTGTTTCCGTCGTGGATATTCATTCCCTTTTGAAAATTGACCTGCTGTGTGGAGTGCAGGAAGGTCTCCTTATCGTACGCGCTCATCCTGCTCCAGAACGGAAAGGTCTCCTCAAAAAGCTCCGTCAGCTCTTGTTCTCTCATATTAATCTCCATTCCGCCGCATACGGGAAACCCCAAGGCTCACGCAACTTGTTATAAGGATTTCTTTGCGTGAAACGGTGTCTTGGGAGTAGGACGGACAGTTTAGGCTGTCCGTCCTTTCCTTTTATCCCGCGTGTTCTACGGGCTGCACGGTCAGGTTGCCGATATATCTGAAATAGATATCAATTTGTTGCTCGGCTGTTTTTGCCCACTTTTCTGTACGTTCGTGGATAACTATCTTCTGCACGAAGGTTCGCAGGACTTCAACGGTCAGTTCTTGCAGATCGGTATATTTATTTGCGATTGCAACAAACCGTTCTACATTAGTGAAGGCCGCTTTTAGATCCTCTATCTTCTTTTGGAGTGCAGGAATCCGTTCCTGAATCTCTCTTTGTTCAATGTTGTAACCGTCAGATAACATACGAAACTGTTCGTTGGTTACCTTGCCGAGCACATTGTCCTCATACAGCCGTTTAAATAATGCGTTCAGCTCTGCGTTCCTTTTTTCAAGCCTGCCGAGTTCGCTGATCTTACTGTTAAGTTCTCTCCTGTTTTCGGAGGAACTTTTTTTGTTTATATACTCGACGAATTCTTTGGTTTTTGTTCGAGCATAATAGGTTGTTTTGCGTATCTCTTCAAGGACGATTTCGTCCAAGGCGACTTCTCGGATTCGGTGGGCGGTGCATAATTCTTCGCCGTTGTGTTTACGGTACCTGCTGCAGATAAAGTTATATGTTTCGGGGGTTATGGATTTTCCTCGCACAAAGTATAACTTTGAACCGCAGTCAGCGCAATATAACAGTCCGCTGTATTTGTCGATCTCACCCATGTTGTTGCGACGGCGTTTACCTTCACGTACTTTTTGCACCGCATCCCACGTTTCTTTATCAATGATTGCTTCATGGGTGTTTTCGAATCGGTACTGTTCGCTTTCCGGCACTTCTATGACACGCTTATCCTTGAAGGAGACTACTCTTGTCCTACAATTAATCGTATGACCGAGATAAATCTCATTTTTCAAGATATCGGATATCGTTTGCGAAGTCCAATTGTATGGTGTGTCTGTGTCGGTAACGGCACCGTATACACCGTCTGTTTGGTATCGGTAAAATGTTGGCTTAAAAATCTTTTTATCACGAAGAATATTACCGATATTTTTGGGGCCGATACCTTTTGCACACAGTTCAAATATCATTTGGATGATCGGTGCAGTTTCTTCGTTCACGAGCAAGTGTCCTTTGACATCGGGATCGCGCTTGTAACCGTATGGGACGGAAGTTCCGACCCTTTCGCCACGCTCGGCTTTGGCTTTAATAACCGCACGAATTTTTTTGCTTGTATCCCTTGCGAACCATTCGTTGAACAGATTCTTGAAGGGTGCCAGTTCATTGCCTTCACTATACAGCGAATCGTAATTATCGTTGATGGCAATGTACCGCACATCCCAACGAGGAAACAGTATTTCAGTGTAGTTACCGACCTCAATATAGTTTCTGCCAAGACGGGATAGGTCTTTGGTGATCAAGGTCTTGACCCTGCCTTTTTCCATAAGTTCAAGCAGTCGCTGAAAATCGGGACGGTTAAAACTGACACCTGAATATCCGTCATCTACAAACACCTGAATATTGGTGAAGCCGTTTTCCTCTGCGTACTTGGTGAGTATCGCCTTTTGATTTACGATGCTGTCGCTATCGCCCTTGTTCTCATCTTCCTGAGAGAGTCTGCAATATAATGCTGTAATTTGTTCATTCAATAGGTTTGACATAATAATTTTCTCCTTTCAAATGTCAAACCGATTGAGAGTGCATGGTGCAGATAGAGATTTCTGCACCACAACAATACTCCCAATCGGTTTAAATGTCCAGCGGAAAAGAAAAAGTTCAGGAAACTTTATCAATTTCCTGAACCATCAATCTTTTGAGAGCTTCGTCGCTCTCCGGGCTGTTACAAATATCAAAAATGGAATTAACCTTGTATCGCATACCGCCTATGGTGTACTGCGTTTCCGCAGTTAACTGATTCCCCTGAATGGTAAAGCCATATCGGCGGCGAATACTACTTGCTATAGCAGGATCGTATTCTGTTCCGGATGGTGTCCGAATTTCATTGTGAATGTCATAAAGTTTATCTTTCATATAAAGTCCTTTCTCCAACTA